>NZ_JBSSLX010000026.1:0-46411 GCF_053890995.1 Micromonospora sp. I033
ACCGCGGCGCGCAGCGCCACGCCGCCGCCGAGCGAGTAGCCCACCAGGTCGGGCCGGTCCAGCCCGAGGTGGTCGACGAGCGCGGCGATGTCGTCGGCCATCGTCCGCAGGTCCAGCGGGCGGTCGACGTCGGCGGTGCGGCCGTGGCCCTGCAGGTCGACGGCGATGACCTGGTGCCGCGCGGCCAGCGCGGGCAGCACCGGCCCGAACATCTCGCCCGACCCGAGCCCGCCGTGCAACAGGATCAGCGGGTGCCCGGTGCCGTGCGTCTCGTAGTAGAGGTTGATGCCGTTGACATCGGCGTATCGGCCGACGCCCTCGACATCTCTGGTCCAGTCAGTGGCGGTCACGCTGACGCTCCTCCCGTGCGCGTTCGGCGATGGCGGCGTGGACCCCGACGGCGCCGGCCGTGAGGTCACGGACTGCCGCCCCACCCTACGCAGCCGGGAGCGTCGCCCGCTGCCCGCCGCGCCGGGTCAGGAGAACTGCGTCCGCGGCCGCGCGAGGCGTTGGCCGTCCACCACCAGGTCGACCTTCTCGTTGTAGAAGGTGACCAGCCCGGCGATCGGCAGCAGGGCCGCGGTGGGGAAGCTGTACGACCAGGCCAGGTCCGGATGGACCCGGTCGCCGGCCCGCACCGACCAGTACCCGCTGGTGCGGCCCTTGTACGGGCAGGCGGTCCGGGTCCGCGACGGCACGAGGTGCTGGAAGCGCACGTCCGTGCGGTTGAGGTAGTAGCGGGTCGGCAGCCCGGTCTCGAAGACCAGCACCGGCGAGGTCGACTCGGCCAGCACCGTCCCGTCCAGTTCCACCCGGACGTGCCGGGTGGAGCGCAGCGCGTCCACCCGGGAGTACGGACTGCGGGGGTGGACGAAGACCTCCTCGTCCTCCTCGAACCAGGCGTCCAGCGCGGCCCAGTCGAACCGGACGGTGTCCGCCAGCCCGGGCGGCGCGTCGTCGCCGTACCACCGGGCGCAGCCGGCCCGGGCGAACTCGCCGACCCGCAACCCGTGCAGCCGCGCGGTGCCGCGGCCGGTCTCCTCGGCGCGTCCCTCGTCGACCAGCAACTCCCGCCGCACGTCGGCGACCGGGACGTAGTACTGCGGGTAGGGCGGCCACTCCCAGACGTACCGGGCGCGGGTGGTGTCCAGCACCAGCTCGCCGGCCAGGAAGGCGCGGATCCGGCGGGGCGCCGGCTCGATCCGACCGACCTCGGCGGCCGGCTGCGGGTAGTCGGGCACGGTGTCTCCTTCCGGTGAAAACGTGCGGCGGACGGTTCAACGAGCCGATGTGACCTGGGGCACCTTCGCCGGTGGCGGGAATGAGATCGGCCGTCGGGGATTTGCTGCCAGGTGTGACCACTGCGCAGTCCTCTCCCGCACCGACCGCCGAGACGCCCGGTGACCTGATGAGTCGCGGGCAGCAGCTGCGCCTCGTGCTGGTGCTCGGCTCGCTGATCGCGATCGGGCCGCTGACCATCGACATGTACCTGCCCGCGCTGCCGGCCATCACCGCCGATCTGGCGACCACCTCGGCGGCCGTGCAGCTCACCCTCACCGGCACCCTCGCCGGGCTCGCCCTCGGCCAGCTGCTGATCGGCCCGCTCTCCGACGCGGTGGGCCGGCGGCTGCCGCTGCTCGCCGGTATCGCGCTGCACATCCTGGCCTCGCTGCTGTGCGTGGTCGCGCCGACCGTCCAGGTGGTCGGCGTGCTCCGGGTGCTCCAGGGGCTCGGTGTCGCGGCCACCTCGGTGGTCGCCATGGCCGTGGTCCGTGACCTGTTCAGCGGCGCCGCCTTCGCCCGGCTCTTCTCCCGGCTCATGCTGGTGATGGGCGCGGCGCCGATCCTGGCGCCCACCCTCGGCTCCGGGCTGCTGCGCTGGTCGGACTGGCGGGGCGTGTTCGTGGCCCTCGCCGTCTTCGGGCTCCTGCTCGTGGTGGTCGCGGCGGTCGGGCTCCGGGAGACCCTGCCGCCGGAGCGCCGCCGCCGCGGCGGCCTCGCCGCCGTCGGGCGGGACTACCGGGCTCTGCTGCGCGACCGGACCTTCGTCGGGCTCGTGCTGGTCGCCGGGCTCGCCATGGCGGCGCTCTTCGCGTACGTGGCCGGGTCGTCGTTCGTCTTCCAGCAGCGGTACGGGCTGGACGAGCAGCAGTTCGGGCTGGCGTTCGGCGCCGGGGCGGTCGGCCTGATCACCGCCACCCAGCTCAACGTGCGGCTGCTGCGGCGCTACACCCCGCAGCGGATCCTGGTCAGCGCGCTCGCCGTCGGCACCGCGGCCGGCCTGGTGCTGGTGGGCTTCGCGGCCACCGGCGTCGGCGGCCTGGCGGCCGTGCTGGCCTCGCTCTGGGTGGTGCTCGCCGCGGCCGGGCTCGCCATGCCGAACGCGCCCGCCCTGGCGCTGTCCCGCCACGGGGAGGCGGCCGGCACCGCCGCCGCGCTGCTGGGTGCGGTCCAGTTCGGCGTCGGCGCGCTCGCCGCGCCGCTGGTCGGCGTGCTCGGCACCGGCAGCGTGGCGATGGCCTCCGTGGTGGCCGGCGGCATGGCGGTGGCCCTGGTCGTGCTGCTCACCGTGGTCCGGCCGGCGCGGTTGGCCCCGGTCGAGCCGGCCGCGGTCGCCGTCGCCGTGCACTGACCCCGAACCCCGGCCCTCCGTTGCCACCCTGAGCGGCGGGCCGGCGGATAGGGTCGGGAACCGTGCGGACCAAGCAGGAGCTCGGGGCGGCCATCCGGGGCGAGCGGCGGGCGGCGCTGGTCGTCAACGCCCACTCCCGCCGCGGCCGCCGGCTCTACGACACCGTCCACTCCCGACTGCGCGCGGCCGGTTTCACGCTGCTCGGCGCGTATCCGGTCGAGCGGCCCGGCTCACTGGACCGGGTGCTCGCCGAGGCCGCCGACCTCGGGCCGGACCTGCTGGTCGCCGGCGGCGGCGACGGCACGATCGGCGCGGCGGCGCGGCTGCTCGCCCACCGGGACATGGCGCTGGGCCTGCTGCCGCTGGGCACCACCAACAACTTCGCCCGCACCGTCGGCGTCCCGCTCGACCTCGACGCCGCCGTCGGCCTGCTCACCGACGGCAAGGTGATCGACGTCGACCTGGGGCTGATCGGCGACACCCGGTTCACCAACCACGTCGGGATCGGGCTGTCCGCCGACATCATGCTGACCGCGCCGCCGCGGTTGAAGCGGGTGGTCGGCCGGCTCGCGTACCCGCTGACCGCGCTCGGGCTGCTGGCCCGGCACCGGCCGCTGCGGGTCACGGTGCGCGCGGAGGGGCGGGAGCACGGCTTCGACACCCACCAGGTGTACGTGGCCAACGGCGGCTTCCACGCCGGCCGGCCGATCACGGCGGACGCCAACGCCGACGACCGGCTGCTGGTCGCGTACCCGGTCGGCGGGCCGACCCGGCGCGGCCTGCTGCGTGAGACGGCGCGCAACGCGGCGGCCGGGCAGCGCCGCACCCTCGGGGACAAGCCGTTCCTGGCCGTCCGCCAGCTCTGGCTGGAGACGGACCGGCCCGCGCGCATCGAGGTCGACGGCGAGCCCTACGGGGAGACGCCGGTGCGCATCGGCCTGGACCCGAACGCGCTCCGCCTGATGGCCGCCGCGGACAGCCCGGACCGCTGAGCGGTCAGTCCCGGCGGTCCTCGTCGGGGGTCGGGATCTCCTGGTTCTGCTCCAGCGCGTCAGCCGCCGTGAGGTCACCGCGCACCGCGTCGGGCAGGCCGGTGCCGTCGCTCGGCGGGATGAGCACGCCCTGCTCGGCCAGGTCCGCCTCGGTGGCCTCGGGCACCGCGTCCCCGATCGTGTCCGGCGGGCCGACCACCGTCTCGTCCTGCCGCTGCTCCTGCGCGTCGGCCTCCGGTGGCCGGCGCAGCGGGTTCTCGCCGCCGACGCTCATCGTCCGACGCCCGTCACCGGCTGCGCTGGACGAACGGCGCGGTCTGGTCGGCCACCTCGCCGTACTCGGCCGGGAGCTGGCCCACCGCCTGCGCGTAGGCGGCCGGGTCGACGGCGTCGCGGAGCACGTCGAACACGGCGGTCGCCCCGTCCTTGGCCCGGCCCACGTCCACGTCGGCGCGCTCGCTGACCCGCTGCACGAAGATGTCGAGCCCGAACCGCTCGCCGGTCTCGCTGCCGCCGAACGCGTACGCCCGCAGCGCCTCGGGGAGGCGGGCGGACAGATCCCGGGCCTCCCCGCCGTCGATCCGTTCCGCCAGTGTGGTCAACGTGGCCCGCGTGACGGCCGTGGCCTGCTCCGACGACATGCCGCAGCGTTTCGCCACCGAGCCGATGAACTCGTCCTGGTCCACCTCGACGCCTCCCTCTCGGCTGGGAGAAGGCGTCTTCCCGCGCTCCGCCGCCGCAAACGACCCGGTGGCCCGCCGCACCGTGACGACGGTCAGCGGTAGATGTGCACCGGGGTGCCGATGCGGATGGTGGCCCACAGCCGGTTCATCGCCGGAATGGGCACCCGGACGCAGCCGTGGCTGGCCGGGTAGGTGGGCACGGAGGTCGCGCCGTGCACCGCGTAGCCGCGGTAGAAGTAGTACGGCCGCCACAGCAGGCCGAGCTCGCTCTGCCGCCAGCCGTCGATGCGTCGTTGCATCGTCCAGTTGCCGGTCGGCGTGGGGGTGCTCGCCTTGCCGCTGGAGGCGTCCAGGATGCGGAACACCACCCCGTTCCTGCCGAGGTAGAGCACCTGCCGGGTGAGGTCCACCTCGATCGAGTAGCCGGGGTGCCGGTACTTCGGCTTCGGGACGACCGGACGGTCGAGGGCCGCCCAGGTGCGCGGCCCGACGATGCCGTCACGGGCCAGGCCGTTGACCTTCTGGAAGGCGACGACCGCGTGGTGCGTCGACGGCCCGAAGATGCCGTCCACCCCGCCCACGTCGTAGCGCAGGGCGGTGAGCCGCGTCTGGAGCTGGGTCACGGCGGCGCCCCGGGAGCCCTGCCGCAGGGTCGGCTGGCTGGTGGCGGCGAGCGTGAACGTGGTGCCGGTGGTCGGGCCGGCGGCCGCGGCGGGGGTGGCCGGGACGGCCAGGCCGGCGACGAGGAGGGCCATCCCGAGCGCGGCGTGCGCGGCGGGGTGGCGGTGGCGACTGACGTGTGGTGAGACGGGACGCATCGTCCCTCCCTTCCGAACTCCTACCGAAACGGTAGTGCGCGGAAGAAGAAAAAGCTGCTCCTTCGTCCGGTTTCAGCTTTCAGGCGACCCGGGGGGTCGGCAGGGCGACACGCCGGGCCGTACCCGAGACGTCGCCGGTGCGCTCCACGGACGGCTCGGGGACGGGGGCCGCGCTCTCGGCGGCGACCCTCCCGGGCCCGGCCCCGTCCTCCCCGTCGGCGGCGGTCCGGACGGCGGTGAGCAGCGCGAGGAGCCGGTCCACGTCGTCGGCGGGCATCCGGAACGAGCCTCGGCACAGCGTGCCGCTCCACAGCGACAGCACCACGGCGCCGCGGTCGGGGTGGTAGCTGACCCGCAGCGTCCGGTCCTCGCCGCGCAGGTCGGTGAACAGGTCCCCGAAGCTGGGCATCGGTCGCACCTCTCCCATCCATCCAGGATGCCCCGTCGCCGTGCCGACCGGAAGGCCTCACCGCGCCGGGCGCCCGCGGCGGGGTAGCGTGCACCGCGGAACGCGCCGCACAGGGAGGTCCGGGGATGCAGACGACGACCGTGGACGTGCCGACCGGCGACGGGATGGCGGACGCCCTTCTCGTCCGGCCCGACGGGGACGGGCCCTTCCCAGCGGTCCTGCTCTTCATGGACGCGTTCGGGCTGCGCCCGCGGCTGGCCGAGATGGCCGGCACGATCGCCGCCCGGGGGTACGTCGTGCTGGTGCCGAACCTGTTCCACCGCTTCGGCCGCGCCCCGCTGGTCGACCTCTCCGGCCTCGGCGACGAGCACCGGCGCGGCCAGCTGTTCGAGAAGATCTCCCCGATGATCGGCTCGCTGACCCCGGACGTGGTCGCCCGGGACACCGCCGCCTACCTGGACTTCCTGGCCGCGCAGCCGGGCGTCGCGCCCGGCGGCGCGGCAGTCACCGGCTACTGCATGGGCGGCACGAACGCGCTGCGGGCCATCGAGGCGCACCCGGACCGGATCGTCGCGGCGGCCGCCTTCCACGCCGGGCGGGTGGTCACCGACGCCCCGGACAGCCCGCACCTGGGCGTCGGCGCGGTCCGCGGCGAGCTGTACTTCGGCCACGCCGACCAGGACCCGTCGATGACCGCCGAGCAGATCGCCACCCTGGAGAAGGCGCTGGACGCGGCCGGCGTCACCTACCGCTCGGAGGTCTACCCGGGCGCCCGCCACGGCTACACCCAGGCCGACACCCCGATGTACGACGAGCAGGCCACCGAGCGGCACTGGGCCGCCCTGTTCGACCTGCTCGACCGCACCTTCCGGCGCTGACCCGGCCGCCGGGCCGGCCCCGCAACCGGACGATTCACCCGCGCCGCGCCGGGTAACCGCCGCCATGGCCGACGACCGCCCGGACACCGTCCGCTCGCCCCTGGACCGGGCCGCCGAGCGGACCGGGCGGGCGCTGGCCCACGCCCGCGCCGAGGGGCGTAAGGCCGGCCGGTTGCGGCTGCGCCAGCTCGAGATCACCGTCGTGATCGCCGTGCAGGCGGGGCTGGCCGCCGCGCTCGCCGCGCTGCTGGCCCAGCGCCTGCTCGGGCCCGGCGCGCACGTCTTCGCGCCGGCCGCCGCGGTCGGCACCATCGCCACCGCCATCGGCCAGCGGGCCCGGCGTACGTTCGAACTGCTGATCGGGGTGGGGCTCGGCATCGTGGTCGGTGACGTGCTGCGCGACCTGCTCGGTTCCGGGTCCTGGCAGACCGGCCTGGTGGTCGCCCTGGCCATCGCGACCGCGCTGCTGGTCGCCGGGCGCGGCGGCGCCCTGGTCGGCCAGGCCGGCGGTACGGCCGTGCTGATCGCCACCCTGGCCCCGGTCGAGCCCGGCCTGGAGCTGCCCCGGATCTTCGACGCGCTGGTCGGCGGCCTGGTCGGCCTCGGCGTGGTGGCGCTGCTGCTGCCGGTCAACCCGCTGCGCGTGCTGGACCGGGCGACGGAACCGATCGTCACCGCACTCACCCGCGAGCTCGACGCCGTCGCCCGGGCACTGACCACCCGGGACGCCGACGCGGCGGTCCGTGCCCTGGAGCGGATGCGGGGGCTCGACGCCGACGTGGGGCGGCTCAACGAGGCGCTCAGCGGGGCCGAGGAGGTGGTCACCCTCGCGCCCGTCCGCTGGCGCCGGCGGGCCCAGTTCCACCGGTACGCGAACGCCGCGGCGCACCTGGAGCGGGTGATCCTGTACGCCCGCTCGGTGGCCCGCCGCTCGGCCACCGCCCTCCAGTACGGCGAGCCGATCCCGCCGACCCTGGCCGACGCCGTGACCCGCCTCGGCGACGCCGTCCGGGCGATGAGCCGGGAGTGCCGGGACGGCGACGACCTGACCGACACCCGCCGGCTGGTGCGGGAGAGCGCCGAGCTGGCCGGCCGGGCCTGGGCGGAGGGCGTCCGGTCCTACGGCGACGGCGTGATCACCGACCTCCGCACGGCGGACAGCGAGGTGCTGCGCGCCATCGGGTACGAGCCGGACGACGCCAACCGGACCGTGCGCACGGCGGCCGGCGCGGGCGAGGCGGAACGGCGCCCGCCGCTGCGGGCGCACCTGCCCCGGCCGGCCCGGCACACCCCGCGCGCGCGGCGGTGGAACCGGGTGGCCGGGCGCACCCGGGCCCGTCCCGAACCGTTCCGCCCGCCGGCGCGCCCGTCCGGCCCGAGCTGAGCCGCCGGTCGGGTGCCGAACCGGAGCCACGAGCCGGGAACTGGCACCTCCCACGGCCGCGCCGGCTGGCTAGCGTCGGGCCCATGAGCATCGACCGCGCAGAGCTGACCGGGCGGTTCGCCGCGCTGACCACCGCCCACGTCGCCGACGCCTGCCTGCGGGCCGCCGTCCCGGTGCGCTGCGCCCCGGCCGGCGTACGGCCGGTGCTGGCCGGCGGGCGGCTGGCCGGTCGGGTGCTGCCGGCCCGGCACGTCGGCAGCGTCGACATCTTCCTGGAGGCGATCGACCGGGCCGATCCCGGCGACGTGCTGGTGGTGGACAACGACGGGCGGGTCGACGAGGCGTGCGTCGGCGACCTCGTGCTGCTGGAGGCGCGGGCGGCCGGGCTGGCCGGCCTGGTGGTCTGGGGCCTGCACCGGGACACCGGCGACATCCGGGCGGTCGGGTTGCCGGTGTTCAGCCTGGGCGCCACGCCCACCGGGCCGCAGCGGTTGGACCCGAGGCCGGCCGAGGCGCTGGCCTCGGCGCGGGTGGGGCAGTGGACGGTCGACCCCGGCGACGTGGCCCTTGCCGACGAGGACGGGGTGCTCTTCGTGCCGGCCGGCCGGGTCGGCGACCTGTTCGACCTGGCGGAGTCCATCCGGGACACCGAGCGACGGCAGGCCGACCGGATCCGGGCCGGCGAGCCGCTGCGGGCACAGGTCGGGTTCGGGGCGTACCTGGCGGGCCGGGCGGAGAACCCGGCGCTGACCTTCCGGGAGCACCTGCGCGCGGTGGGCGGCGCGATCGAGGAGTGAGGCCGGCCGGCTCAGGCGCCGCGGGCCCACAGGGCCAGGCGCACCCGGTTGGGGCTGTCGGTCTTGGCCATGAGGCTGGTGATGTGGGTCTTGACCGTGGTGACGCCGATGTGCAGCCGGTCGGCGATCTCGGTGTTGGACAGGCCCTCGGCCACCAGGTTCAGCACGTCCCGCTCGCGCGTGGTGAGGCCGGGCACCGGCCGTGGCGCCTCGGCGCGCGCGTGCACCGCCCGCTGGACCAGCCGCCGCAGCACCTCCGGGCTGAACGGGCTGTCCCCGGCGGCCGCCCGGCGTACGCCGTCGAGCAGGTCGGTGGGGGGCGCGTCCTTGAGCAGGAAGCCGCAGGCGCCGGCGGTCAGCGCCGGGTAGAGGTGGTCGTCGTCGCCGAACGTGGTGAGCACCAGCACCCGGGTGGCGGGGCGGTCGGCGAGGATCCGGCTGGTCGCGGTGATCCCGTCGACGCCGGGCATCCGCAGGTCCATGACGACCACGTCGGGCCGTAGCCGTGCGGCGAGGGCGATCGCCTCGCGACCGTTGTCGGCCTCGCCGACCACTTCCAGGTCGGGCTGGGCGTCGCAGAGCATGCGCAGGCCGGCCCGGATGAGGTGCTGGTCGTCGACCAGCAGGACGCGGATCACGCCGGCTCCGGCGCGTGCGGGCCGGCCGGGCGCGGGCGGGGCGCCGCCGGCTCCGGCGGGCGGGTCGCGGAGCCGGGCGGCCCGGCGGTGGCGTCGCCCCCGGCCGGCAGGACCGTGCGGACCCGCCAGCCGGCGCCGGTCGGCCCGGCCTCCAGCCGACCGCCGAGCACCTCGACCCGCTCCCGCATCCCGGTGAGGCCGTGGCCGCCGCCGGCCGGCACCGCGGCCGGCACCGACCCGCGCCCGTCGTCCGACACCTCCCAGTGCACGGATCCGTCGACCACCGCCACGGACAGCCGGGCCCGCGCCGCGGCGCCGGCGTGCTTCGCCACGTTGGTCAGCGCCTCCTGGGTCAGCCGCAGGACCGCCTGGCCGCGCACCGCGTCCAGCGACCCGACCGCCGGGTCGACGTCGGCCTCCACCGTGACGCCGGCCTGGCGGGCCCGGTCCACCGCCGTGTCCAGCGCCGCCGGGAGCGCCGACGGTTCGATCGCGGTCAGCGCGGCGTCCCCGCGTACCCCGTCGGGGTCGCGCAGCACGGCGACCAGGCGGCGCAGGTCGTTCAGGGCGGCCGTCCCGGTGCCGTGCACGTCGTCGAAGACCTCGCTGACCCGGGGGTCCAGGTCCGGCAGGACGTGCCGGGCCACCCCGACGCGCAGCACCATCGACGCGACGTGGTGCGCGACCACGTCGTGCAGTTCGCGGGCGATGGCGCTGCGTTCGTCGGCGCGGGCGGCGCGGCTCTCCGACTCCCGCCGGCGCTGTTCCTCGGCGGCGCGCTCCCCGGCCTGCCGGGCCAGCTCGCGGGTGGTGCGGATGACCAGGCCGAGCAGGAGCGGCAGGCCGACCTCGATGGTCAGCCCGAAGATCCCGGAGAGCAGCCGCCGGACCGGGTCGCCGATCGAGTCGGTCAGGTCGACCGCGATCAGCAGGCCGGCGGCCAGCCAGATGGTGCGGGGCCGCTCGGCCCACATGGTCAGCTCCAGCAGCGCCCAGCTGGCCCCGACCTGGTTGATCGTCGTGTCGTCGACCAGCGGGAAGGCGGCCGCCAGCAGCGCGGCCTGGGCCAGCAGGTTCACCAGCGGCCGGCGGTGCCACACCAGCGCGGCGGCGAACGCGACCAGGGCGAGTGCCCACTGGGCGGCCGTCGGCGTGTGGTGGGCCCGGGCGCCGAAGACCAGGTAGCCGAGGCCGCTGAGATCCAGCAGCAGCATCCGCGCGAGCGTGTCCCGCGCGTCGAACAGGCGCCCCACCCAGCCCACGACGCCAGCCTAGGCGGTGCGACGGGGAGCCGGGGGGACCGCCCACCGGGTCCGCAGTCCGAGGTGAACGGCCAGCCCGAGCGGCCCGAGCAGGATGGTCAGCACCAGCACCGGTGCCAGGAGCAGGGCCGGCATGCCCCGCTCCCGGCTGTCCCGCCAGATCCACCGGCCCACGAACAGGTCGAACCCGATCATGTGCGCCCAGGCCGCCGCCGCACCGTCCACACTGCCCAGCAGGTCGCGGACGCCGGCCAGGGTCGGTGCGGTGACCACCGGCAGCACCCGGCCGAGCGCCGGGAGCACCAGGATCGCGTAGATCAGCAGGACCGGGAGGACGATCAGCGGCGAGCCGACGATCCGGGCCGTCCACGACCAGCGGGGCGCCAGGATCATCAGCGCCCAGAACGGCGCGGCCAGCGCGAACGTCAGGGTGAACAGCGTCCCGGTCATGCGGCCAGCACCAGGTCCGCGCGACGCCGCCCGTGTGCCAGGACCGTTCCGGCGGCGGTCGCGGTCGCCACCACCAGGGCCGCCGCGACGGCGAGGGTGAGCGCGTCCGGGCGCAGCAGCGGCTGCCCGCGCAACGCCTGCCAGGTGAGCAGCAGCGTGGCCGCGCCGTACGCCGCGCCGGCGACGAGCACCAGGCGGGCCCGGGTCCGCTCGTCCAGCCGGGCGCCGAGGAAGCGGTTGAGCAGGATCGCGAGCAGCGGCAGCGCCTGGAGGGCGTGCAGCCCGACGAAGTGCCCGATCCGCAGGTCGCCGCCGGTGGTGCTCCAGCCGACCAGGGGGAGCCCCGGCCCGCCGTCCGCCACGCCGACGCTGTGCGCCCCGCTGATCTCCTCGGAAGCCGACTCGGGCGTGCGGGTCACCATCGGGATGGCGACCAGCATGCCGAGCAGGGACAGGCCGAGGCCCAGCCGGACGGCGTACCCGGCGACCCGGTCCGCGCCCGGCCGCAGCAGCGCCACGATCCCGATGACCAGCTGGGCGACGAAGAGCACCATGATCGCCGCGCCCATCGCCGAGAACAGCGCGGCGTTCAGCGGGGTGGTGCCGTTGTAGTGGCTGGTGGTGCCGCGCAGCACCTGCGTGACGATGATCGCCATCTCCACCACCGACATGGCGACGATCACCGTGGCCGCCCACTCGGCGACCCGGCTCCGGCGCGGCAGCAGGGTGAGCATCCAGGCGAGGGTCGTGCCGTAGAGCACGAAGGAGATGGCGAACTTCAGCGGCTTGAGCCAGATCGGCGCGCCGGTGAGCACCCGGGGGTCGGCCACGACGCCGACCGCCGCGACGACGGTGAGCACCGCCATCGCCGCGACGAAGAGCATGAGGGGGCGGTGCCAGCGCGCCGCCCGGTTCAGCACGGTAGTCATGCCTGTAGATGCTGGTGGGCGGGCGGCCCGATAGCGTCCGACCGCGAGCCCCGATGCCGGCCGCAGGTCCGAGCCGCCGTCTCCTACCCAGGGAGGAGGCACTGACCCGGACGAGTGCTGAAACGGCCCGGACCCTCGCGGGGTCCGGGCCGTTCGTCCAGGTGGTCATCGACCGCCGGTCTTCTCCCGCCAGTCCCGATCGTGCACGCTCACGACTCGCCCGCCCAGGGCTGGACGAGCTGGACCGGGTTGCCGTCCGGGTCGGCCGTCCAGGCGATGAGCAGCCGGTCCAGCCAGACGTGCGGGGCGGCGAGCGCGGGCGCGCCCGCGGCGGTCAGCGTCGCGTACGCGGCCGCGGTGTCGTCGGTCCAGAGCACCACGGCGGCGCGCTGCCCGCTCGGCACCGGGTCGAGCCCGTGGTCGTCGCGGGTGGACGCCACCGAGGCGATGCCGATCCGGTAGCCGTCCAGCGTCAGGTCGACGTGGATCGGCGGGCCCTCGGCGGGCACCCGGAAGGTCTCGGTGAAGCCGAGCCCGGCGTAGAAGGCGGCGGCCCGGGGCACGTCCTCGCTGAACAGGATCACCTGCGGGGTGCGGAACATCGACACCGGTGGACCCTACCCTCAGTCGGGCAGCATGGGCATCTCGAATCCGGGCTCCCGGCCGAGCAGCACCCCGCGGGTGAGCGCCCGCGACCCGAACCGGTCCCGCACCGCGTCCACGGCGGCGTCCAGCGCCGGCCCCGGGTCGGGGGTGAACGGCAGGGTGAGCTGCACGTGCCCGTCGTCGAGGTTGCCGACGGCGACCCCGATGAGCGTGACTCCCCGGGTCTCGATCTCCGGCAGCGCGGCGCGCAGCAGCGAGCGGGCGGCGGCCCGCAGCGGCCCGGTCTGCGCGGTCGGCTTGTCCAGGGTGTGCGCGCGGGTGGCCCGGGTGTAGTCGGCGAAGCGCAGCCGCAGGGTGACCGTGCGGCCGGTGCGCCGGGCCGCCCGCATCCGCCCGGTGACCCGGTCGACCAGCCCGGCCAGCACGGCGTCCAGCTCGGCGGGGGAGTGCGGCGCGCGGCCCAGGGCGTGCTGGGCGCCCATCGAGGAGCGCCGCCGCCCGACCTGCACGGCGCGTGGGTCCCGGTTGTGGGCGAGAGCGTGCAGGTGGCGGCCGGCGCCCGCGCCGAGCAGCGACACCAGGGTCGGCTCGTCGAGCCGGGCCACCTGCCCGACGGTCCGGATGCCCCGCTCGCGCAGCTTCGTGGCGGTGACGGGGCCGACGCCCCAGAGCCGCTCCACCGGCAGCGGGTGCAGGAAGGCCAGCTCGCCCTCCGGCGCGACGACCAGCAGCCCGTCCGGCTTGGCCACCCCGCTGGCGACCTTGGCGAGGAACTTGGTGCGGGCCACCCCGACGGTGATCGGCAGGCCCACCTGCCGGCGGACCTCCCGGCGCAGCCCCGCCGCGATGTCGACGGGCGGGCCGACCAGCCGGCGCAGCCCGCCCACGTCGAGGAACGCCTCGTCGATGCTGAGCCCCTCGACCAGCGGGGTGGTCCTGCGGAAGATCTCGAACACGGCCCGGCTGGCCGCCGTGTAGGCCGCCATCCGGGGCGGCACCACGACGGCGTCCGGGCAGAGCCGCCGGGCCTGCCGGCCGCCCATGGCGCTGCGCACCCCGCGCGCCTTCGCCTCGTAGCTGGCGGCGAGGACCACTCCGCCGCCGACGATCACCGGCCGGCCGCGCAGCCGGGGGTCGTCGCGCTGCTCGACCGAGGCGTAGAACGCGTCCAGGTCGGCGTGCAGGATGGTGGCCTCGCTCGACACCAGCACATGTTCGCACAGATGTTCGAACGCCGGGCCGGTCAGGGCATGCTGACCGCGAGTTTTCCCAGAGCGCCGGAGAACTCCGCCAGGGCTTGGGGCACCTCGGCCAGCTCGTAACGGCGGTGGACCGGCACCCGGACGCGGCCGGCCAGCACGTCGTCGGCGAGCCGGTCCAGCGTGCCCCGCTCCGGCTTGCCGAGGATCGAGACGGCCGCCGGGTGCTGGTCCGGGCCGAAGCCGATGGTGGAGGCCAGCCGCCCGTCGGCCGCGAGCAGCCCGGCCAGCGGCGCGCCGTCCCCGGCCAGGTGCACCACCGCCGAGACGCCGTCCGGGGCGAGCGCGCGTACCTGCCCGGTCAGGTCGGCGGTGTAGTCGACCACCTCGGCGGCGCCCAGGTCCCGGACGAAGTCGGTCGCGGGGCCGGGGCGGGCGGTGGCGATGACCCGGGCGCCGGCCAGCCGGGCGTACTGCACGGCCAGCGCGCCGACGCCACCGGTCGCCCCGGCCACCAGCACCGTGTCGTCCGGCCGGACGGCGAGCGCGTCGAGCGTGTCGAGGGCGGTGGCGCCGGCCAGCCCGAGCACGCCCGCGGTGGACAGCTCGATCCCGTCCGGGACGCGGGTGATGCCGTCCCCGCCGCCGACGGTGACGTACTCGGCCCACGTGCCGTCGCCCAGGTAGGGGCGCATGAGCACCCCGAACACCGGATCGCCCACCCGGAACGGGCTGGTGCTGCCGATCGCCTCGACCTCGCCGGCGAAGTCCTTGCCGAGCACCACCGGGTACCGGTAGTCCATCGCCCCCCGCATCATCCCGGCCGCCGCCTTCCGGTCGAAGGCGTTGACCGAGGACGCCCGCACCCGGACGAGCACCTCGTCCGGGCCGGGGCTGGGCCGGGCCAGGTCGTCGCGGGCGGTCGGCTCCGCCCCGTCCCGGTCGAGAGTGATCGCCCGCATCCGCTCGTCCCTTCTCCCGCGCCCGGCGGCGCCCGTCGGCCGCCCGGGCCGGGGCGGGTTTCCCGGCGGGGGACGGGCTACACCCCGCCGGGATCGGGACCGGCGGTCAGGCGCGGCGGGCGCGTGGCCGGCGGGACAGCGAACTCGGCGCGTTCACGCCCGCGTCGTCACTCACGCTCATCCCCAGCCGCTCGACCAGTTCGCCGCCCAGCCAACCGGTGAACCCGGCGAGGACGAGGCCGGCGAAGCTGCAGACCAGCGCACCGGCGTTCGGGTCCCAGTTCTCCTCGCCCCGGCGCAGCAGCCAGCTGACCGCGAACAGCACCAGTACGACGACGTTGCCGAGGCCGTGCGCCGCACCGACCCGCTTGGCGCGGGTGCCGGCCGGGATGGCCGACCAGTCGATCAGGCCGAACACCGCCGCGACCAGGCCGCCGACCACGCCGGCGGCGATGGTGTACGCGGCGGAGATCTGAAAGCCCGGCCGATCGGTGATCAGGTACAGGATGTCGAAGATCACCGAAGTGGCGAGCAGTCCGAGCGGGAACACGATCAGGATGGGGTGGATTCCGTGCCCCATCGCCTTCGCGCGACTCTCCATGCCGGTCCTTCCTTGTCGGCCCCAGGCGCGGCCGGTTTCCCCATCAGGTGCCGGCTACACCTCCCGGCGGGCGAGGACGATCGCCTGCCGGGGCGGGCGGCGGACCACCGCCAGCCGATCGCCGCGCACCCGCACCGAGGTCCGCCCGCCGCGTCGGCGCCGCACCGTCAGGTCCACCGTCGCGCCGCCCACGCGTACCCCCTCCAGCCGCAGGTCGGGCAGCCACTCGGGCAGGTGCGGGTCGATGAGGACCGCGTGCAGCGGCGCGGCCGGGCGCAGCGCCAGCAGGGCCTGGACCAGGGCGACCACCGCGCTGGCCGACCAGGCCTGCGGGGAGCACGAGTCCGGGTAGACGCCGGGGTGCGGGTGGGCCGCGTCCCGGGGCAGGCCGCTGAGCACCTCCGGCAGCCGGTGCTCGGCGAAGAGGGCGGCGGCGTCGAACATGCCCTCGGCCAGGCGGTGCAGGTGCGGCCAGCAGCCGTAGCGGGCCAGGCCCAGGCCGATGGTGCCCGCCTCCACCGGCCACACGCTGCCGCGGTGATAGCTGAACGGGTTGTAGGCCGGGTGCGCCGCCGAGAGGGTCCGCACCCCCCAACCGCTGAACATGTCCGGGGCGAGCAGCCGGTCGGCCACCGTCCCGGCGACCCGGGCGGGCACTATGCCCGTGGCGAGCAGGTGGCCGTCGTTGGAGTTGGTCGAGCGGACCGGCCGCCGGTCCGGCCCGAGCGCCATCGCGTAGCAGCCCCGCTCGGGCAGCCAGAACGCCCGGTGGAACCGCCGGCGCAGCGCCCGGGCCCGGGCCAGCAGGGCGGCGCCCCGGACCGGGTGCCCGGTGACGGTGAACACCACGGCGGCGTGCCGCAGGGCGGCGTACCAGTAGCCCTGCAGCTCGCTGCTGGCGATCGGGTTCGGCACCACCTCGCCCCGCTCGTCGACGATCGCCGTGTCCGAGTCCTTCCAGCCCTGGTTCTTCAGGCCGCCGGGGGAGCGGCAGTGGTAGTCGAGGAAACCGTCCCCGTCCGGGTCGCCGTACCGCTCGATCCACTCCAGCGCCCGGCCCGCCGTCGGCAGCAGGTCCCGCACCGTGTCCAGGTCGCCGGTCCAGGCCAGGTACTGGCCGAGGAAGACCAGGAAGTCCGGCGCCGTGGACCAGTCGCCGTAGTAGGCCGTGAAGGGGTTCAGCCCGAGCAGGGAGACCGGCCCCTGCCGGGCCTCGTGCAGCGGCTTGCCGGGTTCCTCGTCCCGCCAGTCGTCCAGCCGCCGGCCCAGGTGCCCGGCGTTGAGCCGGAGGCTGTCGGCCAGCATGGTGGGGCCGGCCAGCAGCGCCTGCCAGGAGGCGGTCATCGTGTCCCGGCCGAAGATCTCCTGGTAGATGGGAAGCCCGGCGATCGGCGCCGCCGGGCCGGCCGGCTCGCCGAGCGGCAGCACGGCCAGGTCGCGCACGGCGCAGCGCCAGGCCGCGGTGACGTCGAAGGTGCTGCTGGACAGGCGGGCCAGCTCGGCGTCCAGCCGGTGCCGGGCCCGGGCGGCCGGGTCGTCCGGCTCGGCGAAGGTGGCCGGGGGCGCCGGCAGCCGGGTCCCGTCGAAGACGGGCTCCACGAGCAGGTCCGCGTCGGCGCTGCCGCCCGGCGGCACCGCCAGGTCGACGGTGAACCCGCCGTCGGCGTACGCCACCGGGGCGTCGGCGCGCAGCCGGACCGCCACCGCCCGGTCCAGGCCCTCGTGCCGGTAGGTGAGGTGCAGCTCCGCCGCGGCCGGATCCCAGCCGGCGTGCACCTCGCCCACCTGGAGCCGGCGGCCCGCCTCCGCCTCGCTGGTGTCGGCGAAGTCCGCCTCGACCGTCACGCCCAGCCGGAACCGCAGCGGCCGCGCCGCGTAGCTGACCACGGTCAACCGGGTGCGCAGCCCGGGGCCGACGAACCGCTCGACGGTCAGGTACGCGGCCCGCGACGGCAGCGCCTCCCCGTCGCCCAGCTCGGCGTAGGAGAGCTGGGCGTGCCCCCGCACGTTGCCGGTGGCGAACGGCACCGGCTCGCGGCCGTCCACGGTGATCCGCTCCCGGCTGACCACCCGCGTGTTGCGGGCGAAGAAGCCCTGCGGGTCGGTCCCGGCGATCCGCCCACGGACGTCGGTGACCAGGGTGCTCCACCCGCTCGCGACGTAGAGCAGGTCGGGTCGGACGCGCAGGTTGCGGACCCAGGCGGTCACCGCCCGCCGTTACCCCTTCCCGTCCCGGCCACACCCGGCTCAGGGCGCGGTGCGGGCCCGGTCCCGGACGAGCAGCTCGACGACCACCGCGATGGCCACCGCCTCCACGGCCAGCAGGGTGAGCAGGATCAGCAGCTGGGTGGCCCCGGCGCGGACCGGCCCGGCCCCGCCGAGCAGCACCCCGACGAACGCGCCGGGCAGGGTGACCAGCCCGACCGTGCGGGTCTGGTCGAGCGCCGGGACGAGGGCCTGCCCGGCGACCGGGCGGCAGACCTCCAGCGCGGCGTCGCGGGGGAGCAGACCGAGGGCCAGGCCGGCCTCGTACTCGCCGTACCGGGTCCGCAGCTCGTCGAGAGTACGCCGGCCGGCCAGGCTGGTGGCCGTCATGGCCCCGCCGATGAGGATGCCGGCGGTGGGCAGCACCACCAGGGGCGTCGCGGGCAGGGCCCGGCTGGCCAGGAGCACGGCGAGGCTGGGCGCCACCCCGGCCGCGATGGCCAGCGGGGCGACCCGGGACGGCGCCTCCGTCCCGATCCGCCGGTGCGCGGTGACCGCGGCGACGACGTACATGACCAGCACGAACGCGGCGGTGCTCCACCAGGCGCGGAGCACCGCGACGATGACCAGGGAGACCGCGCCGAGCTGGACGGTGGCCCGGGCCGCCGCGGTGAGCACGGTGCGGGCCCGGCCGAGCCCGCTGAGCCGCAGCACGGCGGCGCCGGCCAGGGTGAGCGCGGTGAGCGCCACGACCAGTGCCGGGCCGATCGGTACCGTGCCGCCGCTCACGCGGTGACCTTACGCGGGGCGGCCGGCCGGTGGGTGGGGTCCCGCCGGCCGGCCGCCCGCCGGTGTCACCGGCCGTAGACCTCGAACTCGTGCAGCGAGAAGCCGTACGAGGTGGCCCGCTTGACCCCGTACATCCGCACGTAGCGCGCGGTGACCGGCGTGAGTGTCACGTTGTCCGTCCCGCCGTTGCCGGCGGTCGTGCTGAACACCGGCTGCCAGGTGCCGCCGTCCGCGGAGACCTCGATCCGGTACGCGCTGCCGTACGCGGCCTCCCAGCGCAGCACCACCCGGCCCACCGTGCGGGCGGCCCCGAGGTCCACCCGGATCCACTGGTTGTCGTTGTAGCTGCTGGCCCACCGGGTGCCGAGGCTGCCGTCGACGGCCTTGTCCGGGGTGTGGCTGGTGAGGAACTGGGTGCTGGAGGCGGTCGCCGGGCGCCCCTGGGCCAGGTTGGTGAGGTCGTCGCCGCGGCGCGCGGGGAAGGACACGACCTGCTGGTAGGTGGGGCGGTTCTGCCACGCGATCAGCGGCTGGGTGATGCCGCCGAGCCCGGACTGGGCGATGGCGTCGGCGCACCACTGGTCGCCCGCCCCGCAGGACGTGTCGCCGGGGTAGACGGTGGTCGCCGGCAGCGCGGCCGCCTGGCCGAGGGTGTCGAGCAGGCTCTGCCGGCAGGCGCCGAGGTTGCCGCTGCCGCAGTACGCGCGGCCGAGCCCGCCGGCCACCGGGTCGCCGAGCACGGTCCGGATGTCCTTGTCGACGTAGCCCCACCAGCCGTACTGGAAGGAGGAGCCCTTGTGCGGCTGGCCCTGCGCGGCCCAGACGGCGCCGCCGTCGCGCCCGCCGTTCTGGCCGCCGGACGGCGCCTCGTTCACCTCGATGGCGTCCACCAGGGCGGCGTAGAGGTCGGGGCCGAGGCCGGGGCGGAACTCCGCGGCGGCCAGCAGCGGCCACCAGGCGTCGAAGATCCGGATGGCGTCGGCGTGCTGGTAGACCTTGGACCCGGCGGCGGTCTCCACCCGGCGGGCGCCGGCCTGCTGCCAGGCCCGCAGCTTGTTCACCGCGTCGGCCAGCGCCGGGTCGGTGACCGGGGCGGTGCCGAGCACCCGCAGCAGGTCGCCCAGCACCTGCTGGCCGCGCAGGTCGGTGACCGCGGCGTCGGCCATGATCCGGACGACGTCGGCCCGGCCCAGCTTGCGCTGGCCGATCGCGGCGCGCACCGGACCGTCGAGCAGTTGACCCCGGTGCACCGAGCCGAAGCTGAAGTTGCCGTCGGCCGCGCCGAAGTCCCTCGCCTGCTTGTTGTTCCAGCTGACGTAGTAGTCCTGGTTGACCGACTGCGGGTGGGCGGCGGCCGGGGTGTAGGTGGCGGTGTTGGTGTCCGGGTTCCAGCCGACCCACTCGTTGGCCGCCTCGGCGCGGGTGGGCAGGTTGGGGTCGGCGGTGGACGGCCGGACCGGGTTCGACCCGGAGTTGAAGTACGCCGCCTCCGTCGAGTTGACGTAGAACCAGTTGAAGGCGTAGCCGACGTCCGCGGCGGACTGCTGGAACGCGGCCGCCGAGCCCATCGCGGCCGGGTCGTTGTACGCCTGGAAGCCGATGGCCGAGTCGGCCTCGTGCCGGTAGGTCGAGCGCAGCTTGGTGAAGGCGGTCGGCTGCCCGTTCACCAGCCCCCGGTACGCGACGAGCCCGTACCTCGTGCGCAGCGCGCGCAGGGTGTAGGAGCCGGCCGGGGTGGAGTCGGCCAGGGTCGGCGACCAGGAGTTCCGGTGTTCGAGGACCTCCATGGCCACGCACTGCCCGTGCCACAGGTAGCGGTTCGAGCCGAGGGTGGGGGCGCTGCCGTCGGTGGTGCACAGCGGCACCGCGTAGGTGTCGGTGAGGTCCTGGGCGGCGGAGGTGGCGCTCCAGGCGTAGTCCTGGCCCCGGCCGAGCAGCACGTAGAGGTTCAACCCGGCGAAGGCGGCGCCGCGGGCGCTCACCCCCGGCCCCTGGAGTTCCTGCAGCATGAGCAGTTGCGGGGCGAAGTAGCCGGTCTGCGGGCCGAACACGGCGATCGGGTTGCCGGTGGTGGTGTGCCGGCCGGAGACCACCACGGCGTTGGACATGCCGTGCGACCGCAGCCCGGCGAGGCCGCTGAGCAGCCCCTGCGTGCTGGCGCTGCCGGCGGTCTTCGCCGTGGTGACCCCGCTGCTGGTCCGCACGGTGGTGGCGCCGCCGCTCTGGTCGTAGGCGAGGGGCTCGGCGACGACGGTGCCGGCGTCGGGGAGGACCGCCCCGGTCGCGCCGGGCGGGGTCGCGCCGTAGGGGAAGCTCTGCCCGTCGTGCAGGGTGAGCACCGTCTCCGGGTCGTTCTGGGACCGGAACGCCTGCCAGACCCGGTCGCCCTCGGTGGCGCCGAACTTCGCCCGGGCGGCCACCCGGACCAGGGCGGACTGGATCTCCGAGCCGCCGCCCCCGCCGAACAGCCCGCCGATGACGCCGGCCGTGGCGATCAGGTCGGTCATGGTGAAGTGCTGGGGCTTGCCGGCGCCGGCCAGCACGTACTCGCCGGGGTAGTTGTCCTCGGCGATGGACTTGTCGATGTAGGCGTTGACGCCGGCGATGTAGTCGGTGACGTCGGTGTAGAGCTGCTGGCCGCGGGCGCCCTTCTGGCGCAGCGCGTCGACCTGGGCCTGCAGGTCCGCCTCGGTGTAGGGCGAGTTGGCCCAGATGCTCTGCTCCAGCTCCCGGTTGCCGGGAGCGCCGCCGGCGAAGGAGGTGAGCGTGCCGCGGCCGGCGTGCCGCAACAGGTCCATCACCCAGAGCCGGTCCTGGGCGCCGGCGTACCCGGCGCCGAACATGGTGCCCGACCGGGTGGTGCCGGTGACGTGCGGCACGCCCGTCGCCTTGTCGCGCACGATGGTGACGTCCGCGCGGGGCCGCACGGTGCTCTCCACCTGCCCGTCGGGCACGCCGAACGAGGCGTCGTTGTAGAACTGCGCGATCTGCTCGTCGGTGAGCCCGGCGTAGCCGTAGACCAGGTTCGCGTACTCGTCGAGCTGGTCGCTGGAGTGCGCGGGGCGGGTGCCGAGCGCCTGGTGCGCGAGGATCGCGGCGAGGGTGGCGTTGCCGTTCTCCCCGGGCGGCAGGATGTCGGCGCACTGGCCGAGGCAGTAGTCGTTGTTGGTGAAGGTGGTGGCGGCGACGGCCGGTGACGGTGGGACGACCGTCAGGGCGCTCGCCGTGAGGGCGGCGGCGGCCAGCGCCGCGAGCCGGGCACGGGTGGTGGGACGGGGCATGGCGATTCCTCCGGGACGCGGAGCCGGGCCGGTCGTACGCCCGGCTACCGCTTGCCGACGTCTCGCCCTCCGTGCCCGGGCGTCACACCCGGAGGTGAGAGTGACTCATGTCTACCTCCGGGTAATGATCGATGGCGTTCCATGCCTTGGGATAGGTGCCGTTCACCACCCGCGAATGCCGACGTTTCGCCCGATCACGGCAGCGCGAGCACGGCCTCGTGACCCAGGTGGTCCGACGGCCACCGGCCGGCCGGGGTCTGCCGCTCGGCGCCGAAGACCGCACTGGACACCGGCACCACCGGGCCGCGCACCAGCACCATGTCGATCCGGTGCTCGACGTCGTCGGCCGGCTGGGTCAGGTCGTCGCCCAGCCCGGCGGTGTAGCCGGGGTCGCCGGGGTGCAGGACCGGCCAGGTGTCGACCATCCCGCCGGCGACCAGGGCGAGGTACGCGAGCCGGTTGTTCGGGTCGGGCAGCTCGGGTCCGCTGTTCAGGTCACCGAGGAGGATCAGCCGGCCGGGCACGCCCAGCGGGCCGCGCAGCAGCTCCTGCGCCTGCAACAGGCGTACGCCGGGGTGGAACGCCTCCAGGTGGGTGTTGACGAACCGGAAGGTGCGGCCGCCCAGCACGGCGTCCACCGCCGTCCAGCCGCGGGTGCTCGTGGCCGTGCCGCCGGTGGCGGCGAGGGGGAAGACCAGGTTGTTGACGAAGTTGCCCGACGAGGTGGCGGTCACCTTGACCCGGCCGCCGTGCCGCACCAGGATCACGTCCCGCATGGTGAGCCGGACGTCCCGCAGGTGCGGCGCCCCGGCCGGGGCTTCCAGGTCCGCCTCGTCCTGCACCACGACGACGTCGTACCGGTGGCCGGACCCGGCCAGCTCCGCCATCAGCAGGGCCAGGTAGTCGTACCGGACCTCGGTGGCCGGGGCCGGGTCGCCGAGCGGCCCGGTGCGCCAGAGTGCCACCTCCTGCAGGCCGACCAGGTCGGGCTTGCGCTCGCGGATCTCGTCGGCGATCAGCGCCGCCCGGGCCGGGAAGTCGACCAGGTCCACGTGGCTCAGCAGGGCGGCGTTCGCGGCCAGGAACGCCGGCAGGGTCGGCGCGGCGATCGACGGCGTGAGGTCCCCGCCCAGGTAGAGATTGCGGGTCAGCACGTCGACCTTGGGCCCGGCCTCCGCGTGTGCCGGCGGGGCGACGAGCCCCAGGCTGGCCACCGCGAGGGCGGCCGCGGTGGCCAGCCTGGCCAGGCGTCGGAGGTGTGCTCGGGGGCTGCCGTCCATGGCTGTCGTCCTTCCCGGCGGGATCCGTGGATCCGCGTACGCTAACGCCGGTCACACCAGCGTGGACACCGCCGTTCGGGCCACCTCCGCCCGGCGGTCAGGCCTGGGGCTGGCCGATGTCCACCATCCAGGAGGTGCCGAACCGGTCCACGCACATGCCGAACTCGTCGCCCCACATCTGCTTCTCCAGCGGCATGGTGACGGTCCCGCCGTCGGCGAGCTGCTCCCACCAGCGGCGCAGGTCGTCCGCGTCGTCGCCGCTCAGGCTGATCGCCATGTTGGTGCCCGGGGTGGATTCCATCCCGGGCGGGGTGTCGGAGGCCATCAGCGTGAAACCGCTGGGGGTCTCCAGTTGCGCGTGCATGATCCGGTCGGCCACCTGCGGGTCCGGGTTGCCGAAGTCGCCGAAGGTGTTGACCCGCAGGTCGCCGCCGAACACCCGCTGGTAGAACTCCATCGCCTGCCGGGCGTTGTCCTTGAAGCTCAGGTACGGATTCAGTCTCGATGCCATCTCGCCTCCTCGGTCTTGTGACCTGGGCATCGTCGCACCGTGACGGGCGGTGGCCAACGAGGCGCGGCGGAGCGATGTGGACGGCAGCGGTGGAGGTGGCGCCGTTGCCACCTCCACCGCCTTCCCCGCCGGTGCGCCGTCAGCTCTTCTGGAACGACTGGCGCACCACACCCCCCACCAGGGCGCACCAGGTGGTGGTGCTGACCTTGCCGTTGGTGTCCAACCCGTGCAGTTCCTGCAGGTCCTGGAGGGCCTTCTTGGTCGCGTAGTCGTACGCGCCGGTGATCGCCACGTCGGCGTAGCCCTTGGAGTTGAGCATGAACTGGACCGCCTCCACCGGGATGCCGGTGGCGTCCTTCTCCAGCTCGGGCGCCAGGGTCTCCCACGTCGGCGTGGTCAGGGTGGCGTCGATGTCGACCGGGATGCCGTTGCGGGCCTGCCAGTCCTGCACGGCCGCGACGGTGGCCGCGTCGAACACGCCGGTGACCGGGACGGTGTAGCCGCGGAAGGTCAGCAGGTACTGCGCCACCTTCACCACCGGACCGCCGACGAAGCGCCAGATGTCCGGCCAGCGGCGGGCCGGCACGTCGGCCAGATCGGTGCCGAGCTTGGCGAACACCCGGCGGCGCAGGGTCGGGAACTCCCGGTAGAACATCGCGCCCGGACAGAGCGTGGCCCGGAAGTCCCAGTGGCCGAAGATGTCGTGGGCGTGCAGCCCGTACTGCTGGCAGACGGTGGTGCAGAGCCTGACCAGGGAGTCGAGCAGCTCCTGCGGCGGCGTCTCGGTGACGTAGGTGCCCTCGTTCTCGATGCCGATGGCCCGGCCGTTCTCGCCGGGGCAGTGCGCCGAGATCATCTGCCGGTCGCCGGCCTGCAACCGCTCCAGGCTGCCGTGCCGGCCCTCCAGGACGTGGCCGCCCCGGCTGACCGTGAAGTGCTGCCCGGTGTCCGACCACCGGTTGACGTCCATGTGCAGGTCCTGGCAGTCGCGGGCGAGCTGCTTGGCGTGTTCCTCGGAGTAGTCCGTGCTGTTCGGGAACGCCATGTGGTGCACGATGATCTTGTTGGTCGCGATCGCGCTGATCGACAGCGGGTCCGCCGGCGGACGGGCGCCCCACTCGTCGCAGCTGATGATCCAGTCGAGGTCCGCGTCCGGCGCGGCCTGCGCGGCGGCCGGGAAGGCGAGTTCGCTCCCGACGACCGCGACCGCGGCGGCGCCGAGGCCGGCCCGCAGCAGGGTACGACGGTCCAGCTCGGGGTGGTCGAAGTGCATGGCATCTCCTCAGTGGCCCGACGGGTGTGCGGGCATGTAAAGGAACTCCAACTGCTGCGCGCGAAGTGGAGAATATTGCCAGGATCGGTCGGTGCGCCAGAGGACAAATGCGACGAGTCTCGATCGTCGGCCGACCTCTCCTAGTGCGGGAGTAGGTGATGTCACGTCCGGTGGGTGGGATGGCGGGGTCGCCGGCGCGGCTCGTCGTGGCAGCCTGGAGCCGTGCAGCCGCCCCGCCTGACCGGTGTCCTGGTGCTCGTCGCGGTGCTGGTCGCGGCCACCGCCTTCGGCTGGTGGCGGCGCCGTCGCGACGGTCGGCTCCACGCCGTGCCCGCGGCCGGCGACGCGCCGCACCGGGCCGCGCTGGCCGCTCTCGGCGTCCGTCCCGGCGCGGTCACCCTGGTCCAGTTCTCCGCCCCGGTCTGCGCGCCCTGCCGGGCCGCCCGCCGGGTGCTCGAGGACGTTGCGGGGCGGCTCGACGGGGTCGCCCTGCTGGAGGTGGGCGTCGAGGAGCACCTCGACCGGGCCCGCGAGCTGGACATCTGGCGTACCCCCACGGTGCTGCTGGTGGACGGCGACGGCCGGATCGTCCGGCGGGCCGCCGGCGTGCCCGACCGGGCGGACCTGCTCGCCGCGCTCGCGCCGCTGGTCGCCGGGGCGCCGGCGTGACGGGCGTACGGCTGATCCGGCGGCGGGTGGTGGACCACGGGCGGCTCGCGGCGAGCCTCTGTGCGTCGGTCGCCACCGCCTGACCGACCCCTTCGCCGCCGAACGGAAGCCCCCATGCTGCTCGACCCTCGCGGGCCGCGGTTCGCCGCCGCCCTCACCACCGTCGTCCTCGCCGCCGCCCTGGTAACCGGCTCCGGCTGGCTCGTCCTGGCCCAGGCCGTCGTCTTCGCGCTGACCGCCGTCCACCCGCGACTCGGCCCGTACGGCCTGCTCTTCCGCGCCCTGGTCGCGCCCCTGCTGGCCCCGCCCGCCGAGCTGGAGCCGGTGGCCCCGGTCCGCTTCGCCCAGCTCGTCGGCCTCGCCTTCGCCACGGTCGGCGCGGTGGGCTGGCTGGCCGGCGCGCCGCCGGTCGGGCTGGTGGCCACCGCGGCGGCGCTCGCCGCCGCCTTCCTCAACGCGGCCTTCGGGCTCTGCCTCGGCTGTGAGGGCTACCTGGCGATCCGCCGCCTCACCGGCCACCCGCTCACCGCCCGGGTCCCGGTGCCCCCACGCTGACCGGCCCCGCAATGGCGGCCCCCGGGCCCGCCACCGCGCCGGCCCGGGTCGAGGACCCAGGTCAGCGTGCTTGGAAACGTTTTCGTAACGAGCCCTTGACCTGACTGTCGGCTCGGGCGCAGACTCCCGGAAACGTTTACAGCAACAGGCGGAGGTGCGGGGCGTGGGTCGTAAACGTTTACAGGAGTCGGCCGACGGCCGGCCCACCGTCCACACCGTCGCCGCCCGCGCCGGTGTCTCCATCGCGTCCGCCTCCCGCGTGCTCAACGGCGTCGGCGGCAGCCCGGAGACCATCCGCAAGGTGCGCGAGGCCGCGGCCGAGGTCGGGTACGTGCCCAACGCCATCGCCCGCTCGCTCCAGTCGCAGCGCACCGGGCTCGTCGCGCTCGCCGTCGAGGACATCGGCAACCCGGTGTACGTCGAGATGATGCGGGCCATCGAATCCGTGGTCGCCGCGTCCGGCCGGCAGCTGCTGGTGCACGCCACCGGCGGACGGATCGACAACGAGACCGCGCTGCTGCGCCGGCTGGCCCACCGCTACGTGGACGGGATGATCGTCTCCCCGATCCGGGTCACCGACGACCACCTCGCCGCGCTGGTCGACAGCCCGGTGCCGGTGGTGGTGGTCGGCCAGCTCCCCGCCGACGCGCCGGTGGACAACGTGCGCACCGACTCGCGTACCGGCGTGGGCCTGGCCGTCGATCACCTGGTCGCGGCCGGGCGGCGGCGGATCGGCTTCGTCAACGGCCCGCTGGACACCGTGCCGGGCGCGGCCCGCGACGCCGGCTTCCGGGCCGCGCTCGCCGGGCACGGCATCGCGCTCGACGAGCGCCTGGTCGAGGTCGGCGACTTCCGGTACGCCGCCGGCCGGGCCGCCACCGAGCGCCTCCTCGCCCGGGCCGAACCCGACGCCCTGGTCTGCGCCAACGACCTGATCGCCGTCGGCGCGCTGCACGCCCTGCTGGCCGCCGGCCGGCGCGTCCCCGAGGACGTGGCGCTTGTCGGCATGGACGACACCGAGCTGGCCCGGATGATGTTCCCCCAGCTCTCCAGCGTCTCCCTCGGCTCGGCCGAGCGCGGTCGCCGCGCCGCCGAGCTGCTGCTCCAGCGGATCGCCGACCCGGCCCTGCCGCCGCGCCGCGAGCAGGTCGCCCCGAGCCTCGCCGTACGCGCCTCCAGCGCCGCGACGTCGCTCCCCGCACCCGCGACGTCGCTCCCCGCACCCGCGCCGCGTACCCCGGAGGTGACGGCATGACCACGGTGGCCGAACGGCCCGACCTCGCCCGCGCCGACGGGCCCCGCAGGGCCCGGTCCCGCTCCGACCGGCTCGGCATCTACCTGCTGCTGCTCCCGTCGCTGCTGCCGATCGTGGTGCTGTCGGTATTCCCGCTGGTGCGCGGCATCTACCTGGGCTTCACCGACGCCCGGGCCGGCCGCAACGTCGAGATCAGCTTCACCGGGCTGGCCAACTACCGGGAGCTCCTCGGCGACGAGCTGTTCTGGAACTCGTTCAAGATCGGCCTGCTCTGGGCGGTCGGCGTGACCGTGCTCCAGTTCGTCCTCGCGCTCGGCCTGGCCCTGCTGCTCAACCAGCAACTGCGGTTCCGCGGGCTGGCCCGGGTGCTCGCCGTGGTGCCCTGGGCGATGCCCCCGGTGGTGGTCGGCATCCTCTGGAAGCTGGTCTACCACCCGGACGCCGGCCTGCTGAACGAGTTCTTCCACCGGATCGGCGCGGACGGGCTGCGCACCAACTGGCTCGGTGACTTCAGCACCGCCCTGGTCGCGGTCATCATCGTCGGCGTCTGGGCCGGCATGCCGCAGACCACCGTCGTCCTCCTCGCCGGATTGCAGGGCGTGCCGCGCGAGCTGCACGAGGCGGCCGCCGTGGACGGGGCCTCCACCTGGCACCGGTTCCGCAACGTCACGCTGCCCGCCATCGCGCCGGTCGTCGTGGCGATCACCTCGCTGGACTTCATCTGGAACTTCAACTCGTTCGGCCTGGTCTACGTGCTCACCGCGGGCGGGCCGGGCGGCAAGACCATGCTGCCGATGCTCTTCGCCTACGAGGAGGCGTTCCGCTACGGCAACTACGGCTACGCCGCCGCCCTGGGCAACGTCATGGTCGTGATCATCGTCGCGCTGCTCGCGGTCTACCTGCGCCGCCGGTTGAGGGAGGCGAACTGACATGTTCGGAAAGCCGAGCCGCACCGGGCGGACGCTCCAGTACGTCGCGCTGACCGGCTACCTGATCTTCCTCGGGTTCCCGCTGGTCTGGCTGCTCTCCACCGCGTTCAAGCCGCCGCGGGAACTGGTGCAGCTGCACCCCACGCTCATCCCGAGCAACCCCACCGTGCAGAACTTCGTGCAGGCGTTCACCGAGCAGCAGCTCGGCCGGGCCGCGCTGAACAGCCTCCAGGTGTCGCTCGCCTCGGCGGTGCTCACCGTGCTGGTCGCGTTGCCCGCCTCGTACGCGCTCGCGCGGTTCCGGACCCGGCTCGGCACCGTCGCGCTGGGCTGGGTGCTGCTGTCGCAGCTCTTCCCGTTCGTGCTGCTGATCATCCCGATCTTCCTGATCCTGCGGCAGGTCGGGCTGGCCAACACGCACGCCGGGCTGGTGCTGATCTACGTGGTCTGGGCGCTGCCGTTCGCCCTCTGGATGCTGCAGGGCTTCGTCCGCAACATCCCACGGGACCTGGAGGAGGCCGCCGCCGTCGACGGCGCCAGTCGGCTCCAGGTGCTGCGCCGGGTGGTCTTCCCGCTGCTCGCGCCGGGCATCGTGGCGACCGCGCTGTTCTCCTTCATCTCCGCCTGGAACGAGTTCTTCTTCGCCCTGGTGCTGGTCAAGACGCCGGAGCTGGCGACCCTGCCGGTCGCGCTGGCCCGGTTCGTCGGCATCGAGGGCACCGCCCGCCTGGGTCCCCTGGCAGCCGGTTCGCTGCTGGCCACCCTGCCGAGCCTGATCTTCTTCGCGGTCATGCAACGCCGCCTCTCGTCCGGGTCGCTCGCCGGCGCGGTCAAGGGCTGACCACATCCCCCAACCACCACCACAAGGAGGAATCCCCCATGCTCCGTAGCAGGTTCCGCCGACTCGCCGCGGCCGCCGCGGTCGCGGTCGTCGGGCTCGGCGCCCTCACCGCGTGCGGTGACGGCGGTGGCGAGGACGAGACCTCGTCCGGCCCGGTCAAGCTGCGCTTCCTGAGCCTCGCCTGGCAGAAGGAGTCGCTCCAGGCCAACAAGGACCTGGTCGCCAAGTGGAACGCCGAGCACCCGGACATCCAGGTCGAGTACGTCCAGGGTGACTGGAACTCGATCCACGACCAGCTGGTCACCTCGTTCGAGGGCGGCGACGTGGCCGACATCGTGCACTACGAGGCCTCGGCCATCGGCGAGTTCAGCAAGCAGGGCTACCTGGCCGACGTCTCCAAGCTGCTCAGCGACGACTTCAAGGGCCAGATCGACCAGGGCGTCTGGGACACCGCCACCTACGACGGCAAGGTCACCGGCGTGCCGTTCCTGCTGGAGTCGCAGGTCGTCATCGCCAACAAGAAGTTGCTCGACGCCGCCGGCGTGGCCGTCCCGCCCGCCGACGGCGGCTGGACCTGGGACGAGTTCCAGGCCAACGCCCAGAAGCTCACCAAGCCCGGCCAGTACGGCGTGGCCTGGGCGCTCAAGTCGCCCACCAACCGGGTGCTGAACCTGGCGCTGAACTTCGACGGCAAGTTCTTCTACAGCGACGGCGGCAAGACCGAGGTCAAGGTCGGCGACGCGGAGAAGGAGGTGCCGAAGCGGATCCACGACATGATCTACACCAGCAAGTCGGCCTCCCCCGAGGCGCTCGGCATGAGCGGCGCGGACACCCTGCCCGGCTTCTTCGGCGGCAAGTACGCGATGCTCCCCGGCTCGGTCTCGCTGCGCCAGCAGATGGTCGAGCAGGCACCGGCCGGCTTCGAGTGGGTGACCCTCCCGCCGGTCAAGGGCCTCTCCGCCAAGCAGGCGGCCAACCCGCAGACCCTGTCCATCGCCGAGGACAGCAAGCACAAGAAGCAGGCCGCGCAGTTCCTGGAATGGTTCCTCAACCCGACCAACATGGCCGCCCTGGCCAAGGGTGACTGGCTGGTGCCCACCGGCAAGCAGGCCAACCAGGAGCTGGTCAAGCTCACGAACGGCAAGCAGGGCTGGGACGTCGCCGCGGACAGCGCCGCCGACCTGACCGTCGCCCCGTTCCAGAAGGCCGACGGCTACCCGGAGTGGAAGACCAAGTACGCCACCCCGGCCCTCCAGCAGTACTTCGCCAACAAGATCACCCTGGACCAGCTCGGCACGCAGCTGGTCGACGGTGGCAAGCAGGTTCTGAGGTAACCATGTCACTCTTGCTCGACACGTCGGTCGGCTGCCTCGTCGGCGCCGCGGTGGGCGACGCCCTCGGCGGTGCCACCGAGACGGCCCTTCCGGAGCAGATCCGCGCCCGCTTCGGCGGCTGGGTCGAGGGGATCGTTCCCCCGTACCACGCCGACTGGGCCACCGCGCGGCCACTCGCGCCGTACCACAAGGGCGACGGGCACATCACCGACGACACGTTGATGACCCACGCCCTGGTCCGGGCGTACGCGGCCAAGCGGGACCACCTCGACGCGTACGACGTGGTGGAACTGCTCGTCCCCGACCTGATCGAGCGGGTGGTGTACATCCCGGACCTGGAGCGGGAGGGGGTGACCTTCCACCGCCTGGCCGCGGCCGAGCGGTGGTTGGTCACCCGCCTGCACCACGCCCACGCCGACCCGCGCGAGGCGGGCGTGGGCAACATCGTCAACTGCGGCGCCGCCATGTACATGGCGCCGGTCGGCATCGTCAACGCCGGCGACCCGGCCGGCGCGTACGCCGAGGCCGTGGAGATCGCCGGGGCGCACCAGCACAGCTACGGCCGCGAGGCCGCGGCGGTCTTCGCCGCCGCGGTCGCCGCGGCAGCGACGCCCGGCGCGAGCGTCGACGACGTCGTCGCCGCCACCCTGGACCTGGCCCGCGACGGCACCCGCGCCGCCATCGACGCGGTGGTCAAGGAGGGCCGCGCGCACGACGACTGGAAGGCCGCCATCCCGGCGCTGCGCGCCGCGGTGGCCCCCTACGACACGGTGGGGGAGGAGTACCGCAGCCCCGGCCTGGGCGCCCGCCGCCCGAGCCGGCTGCACGCCATCGAGGAGCTGCCGGTCGCGCTGGGCATGCTGGTGGTGGCCGGCGGCGACTACCGGGCGGCCGTGCTCGGCTCGGTCAACTACGGCCGGGACGCCGACTCCACCGCCACCATGGCCGGCGCGATCGCCGGGGCGCTCGGCGGCGCGGCGGCGGTGCCGGCCGAGTGGTCGGAGGTGGTCGCCTCGGCGTCCCGCACCGACCTGGTAGAGCCCGCCCGGGTCCTCGCCCGCGTCGCCACCGAGGTGTTCGACCGCGACCGGGAGCGCTTCGCCCGGCGCGCCGAGCGGTTCGGCGGGCTGGCATGAGCGCTGCCGGGACACCGGCCCGCGGGCTGCGCCTGACGTGGGTGCAGCCCGAGGACCTGCTGCCGCACGAACTGGCCGCGAGCCGCGACGAGGGCCGGGACGTCACCGCCCTGGCCGACCGCTGGGCGGTGGCCGGCGGCGACGTCGCCGCCCCGGTCAGCGGGGCCTCGCCGGTGCCGGCGTCGCCGGACCTGCGCGCCCTCGCCGTCGACCTGCTCGACGCCGCCGACGCGCTGCCCGGACCGGACACCGCCGACGAGCCCGACGACCTCGACGCGGTCCGCAAGAACTGGCCGGGCGCCTGGGACCTGCCGACCGCCGTCGACCGGGACCGGCTGCACGGCGCCTGGCTCGGCCGGGCGGCCGGCTGCCTGCTCGGCAAGCCGGTGGAGAAGATTCCCCGCCACGGGATCCGGGAGATCCTCTCCGCCACCGGCCGGTGGCCGCTGCGCGACTGGTTCACCGCCCAGGGGCTTCCGGCCGACGTGGCCGCCCGCTGGCCGTGGAACCGGCGCAGCGCCCCGACCAGCCTGGCCGAGAACATCGCCGGCATGCCGGAGGACGACGACCTCAACTTCGCGCTGCTGGCGCTGCGGATCCTGGAGACCCACGGACCCGGCTTCACCAGCGCCGACGTGGCGCAGGCCTGGCTGGACTGGCTGCCCGCCGGGCGGGTCTTCACCGCCGAGCGGGTCGCCTACCGCAACCTGCTGCTCGGGCTCACCCCGCCGGACACCGCCCGCCGGCACAACCCGTTCCGGGAATGGATCGGCGCGCAGATCCGCACCGACGTGTACGGCTGGACCAACCCGGGCCGCCCCGACCGGGCCGCCGAAGCCGCCTGGCGCGACGCCGCCGTGAGCCACGTGCGGGCCGGCGCGTACGGGGCCGTCTGGGTGGCCGCCATGGCCGCGGCGGCGCCGGTCGCCGGCGACGTCGACGCGGTGCTCGACGCGGGCGAGTCGGTGCTGCCCCCGGGCAGCCGGTTCACCGCCGCCGTCCGGGAGGCCCGCGCCCTCGGCGCCGCGTCCGACGACTGGGAGAGCATCGTGGACACCATCTACGCCCGGCACGGCCACCTGCACTGGGTGCACGTGCGCAACAACGCCGCCCTGGTCGCGGCGGCGCTGGCGTACGGGCGCGGCGACCTGGAACGGTCCATCTGCGCGGTGGTCGCCGGCGGCTGGGACACGGACTCCAACGGGGCCACCGTCGGCGCGGTCACCGGGGCGCTCACCGGCGCCGCCCGGCTGCCCGGCCGCTGGGTCGCGCCGCTGCGCAACCGGCTGGCCAGCAGCATCGCGGGCTTCGACGGCATCGGCTTCGACGAGCTGGCCGACCGTACCCTCGCCCTGGCCCACCGGGGTGCCGCGTGAGCGCGAGGAGTGAGCCGGGTTTGCGAGCCCCGCAGTCGCGAACACGACAACACAGCATGAGCGCCCGCGTGGTGGTGGTCGGCAGCGCCAACCTGGACCTCGTGGTCACCGCGCCGCAGCTGCCCCGGCCCGGCGAGACGGTGCTCGGCGACGACTTCCGGATGGTGCCCGGCGGCAAGGGCGCCAACCAGGCGGTCGCCGCGGCCCGGGCCGGCGCGGCCTGTGCCTTCGTGGGCGCGGTCGGCGGCGACGGGTTCGGCGGGCTGCTGCGGGACAACCTGGCCGCGGCCGGCGTCGACCTCGGCGGCCTGCGCACCGTCGACGGGCCGTCCGGGGTGGCGCTGATCGCCGTCGACCACGCGGCGGAGAACTGCATCGTGGTCGCCCCCGGCGCGAACGCCGCGCTGACCCTCGACGTCGCCGACCGCGGCGCGGTGGCCGCCGCCGACGTGCTGCTGCTGCAGCTGGAGGTGCCGCTGGCGGAGGTCACCCGGGCCGCCGGCTGGGCGCGCGCGGGCGGCGCCGCCGTGGTGCTCAACGCCGCGCCGGCCCGGCCGCTCCCCACCGAACTGCTCGACCTGGTCGACGTGCTGGTGGTCAACGAGCACGAGGCCGCGGTCGTCGCGGGGGTGTTCACCGACGAGCCCGCCGCGCTGCTCGACGCCCTGGTCGGCCTGGTGCCCCGGGTGGTGCTCACCCTCGGCGCGCGCGGCGCCGCCTACGCCGACCGGGACGGCGCCCGGATCGAGGTGCCGGCCCCGAAGATCGACGCGGTGGACACCACGGCCGCCGGCGACGCCTTCACCGGCGCGCTCGCGGTCGCCCTGGCCGAGCGCGGTGGCCTCACCGGGGACACCGCCACCGCCGTGCTGCGCTGGGCGTGCGCCGCCGGCGCGGCCTGCGCCGAGCGCCCCGGCGCGTCCACCGCCCTGCCCGAGCGGGCCGCCATCGACGCGCTGTCCGCCGCCACCTACGGAGAGGTCGAGTGAGCTTCAACCCGTACGTGCCCCGGCCGATCGACCGGCCCACCGAGGTGCCGCTCGGCGGGCACGCCGACTTGTCCACCCTGGACGAGGCGAAGATCTTCGCCGCCCCCGCCGCCCCCGCCGACTGGCCGGCCTGGCGGGAGCAGCTCACCCGGTGGCGGGCCGACGCCCGCACCCGGCTCGGCTACACCGGGGCGCACTACGACGAGATCGCCGGGGACTGCTTCACGGTCTGCCTCGCCTGGCTGTGGGACGAGACGCTGTACGACCACGACCGGGGCGAGTTCACCGTCGAGGCGTTCCTCGACGCCGCGCGGCGGGACTTCGGCGGCTTCGACGGGGTGGTGCTCTGGCACGCGTACCCGGTGATCGGGCTGGACGAGCGCAACCAGTTCGACTGGTACCGCGACGTGCCCGAGCTGCCCGAGGTGGTCCGTGCGTTCCAGGACGCCGGGGTCCGGGTGTTCGTCGACTACAACCCGTGGGACACCGGCACGCGGCGGGAGCCCGGTGCCGACGCCGAGGAGGTGGCCGCGCTGGCCGCCCGGCTCGGCGTCGACGGGGTCTTCCTGGACACCCTCAAGGAGGGCGCCGGCGAGCTGCGCAAGGCGCTCGACGCGGTGCGCCCCGGCCTGGTCCTGGAGGGGGAGAGCCGGGTGCCGCTGGCCCGGATCGAAGACCACGCCATGTCGTGGGCCCAGTGGTTCGCCGACTCGGACACCCCCGGCGTGCTGCGCGCCAAGTGGTTCGAGCGCCGGCACGTCCTGCACCACACCCGCCGCTGGCACCGGGACCACCTGGACGAGCTGCACTCCGCCTGGCTCAACGGCTGCGGCGTGCTGGTCTGGGAGAGCGTCTTCGGGGTCTGGGTCGGCTGGAACGAGCGGGACCGGGCCGTGCTGCGGGCCATGCGCCGGGTGCAGGCCAGCCACGCCGCGTGGTTGCGCGCCGAGGACTGGGTCCCGCTCGCGGACCACCCGGGCTCCGGGCAGGTGTACGCGTCCCGCTGGACCCACGACGACGAGCCGCTGTGGACGGTGGTCAACCGCGGGGCCGACCACGACGGCCCCTGGCTGCTCACCGACCGCCGGCCCGGGCGCTTCGTCGACCTGGTCACCGGCGCCGAGCTGACCGTCACCGAACTGGAGGACGGCCGCGTGGCAGTCGGCGGGCCGCTGCCGGCCGGGGCGATCGCCGCCGTGGTCGCCACCGACAGCCCGGCGCCCCGGCACGAGCCGCCGACCGGGGACCCGTCCTTCCCGGCCCGCGCCGCCGTGCGGACCCGCACCCCGTGGTCGCCCCTCGCGGCCCTGCCCGACGGCATGGTCACCGTCGACGGCGGCCGGCGCGAGCTGACCGTGCACCACCGGGTCCGGGAGACCGGCCTCTACGGCGAGGCACCGTACGTCGACGAGTGGAAGCCGCTGCCGCCGCGCCTGCACCACACCGGCACGCTGCGCCGCCAGGTCCGGCTCGGCCGCTTCGCCATCGACACCCACGAGGTCACCCACGGCCAGTACGCGCGGTTCCTCGCCGCCACCGGCTACCGGCCGGTCCGGCCGGAACGGTTCACCGCCGGGCAGGGCCCCGCCGACGCCCCGGTCACCGGGGTCGACCTCGCCGACGCCCGGGCGTACGCCGACTGGGCGGGGCTGCGGCTGCCCACCGAGGACGAGTGGCAGGTGGCCGCCGAGGCGGGCCTGCTGGTCCGGCGCGAGCCGCTGGTGTGGAACCTGACCGAGAGCGAGCACTCCGACGGGCGGACCCGCTTCGTCATCCTCAAGGGCGGCTGCGCCTACCGCGCGGAGGGCTCCGACTGGTATTTCGACGGCGGCCCCCAGCCGCCGGACGTGTCGGTGAAGCTGCTGCTCACCGGCGCCGGCCTCGCCCGCTCCACCTCGATCGGCTTCCGCTGCGCCGCCGACCTGCCCGAAGGAGCCCTCGGATGAGAAGAGCCCGGCGCCCCGGCGCCGCCCTCGTCGCCCTGCTGACCGCCGTCGGGCTGGCCGGCCTCGCGCCGGAGACCGCGGTCGCCGGCAAGGAGCGGTCCGGCACCCTCACCACCGCCACCGCCCCCTCGCCGGCCCTCGGCGCCGACATCGACTACACCGTCTACCTCCCGCACGGCTACGCCGACGCGGCGAACGCCGGCACCCGCTACCCGGTGCTCTACCTGCTGCACGGGCGCGGCGACACCATGCAGGCGTGGACCCGGGTGACGAGCGAGCTGGACCGGCTCATCGCCGACGGCGAGGTGCCGCCGGTGATCGCCGTGCTGCCCGACGCGCCGTGGAGCGAGCGCGGCAACTGGTACGTCGACTCCTCGTACACCGGCGCGGACCGCCCGGGCCGGCCGGTGGAGACCGCCCTCACCCGCGACCTCGTGGCGCACGTCGACACCACGTACCGGACCGCCGCGCACCGGAACGCCCGGCTGGTCGGCGGCTACTCGATGGGCGGGGCCGGCGCGCTGCGCTACACCCTCGCCCACCAGGACCTCTTCGCCAACGCGCTGGTGCTCAGCCCCGCCGTCTACCGGCCGCTGCCGCCGGCCGACTCCTCGGCCCGCGAGTTCGGCGCGTTCGGCGACGGTGACCAGCTCTTCTCCGACGAGGTGTACCAGCGGCTGAACTATCCGGCCCTGCTGCCCGGCCTCGACCCGGAGTCGCCGGTGCGGATGTTCATCGCCGTGGGCGACGACGAGTGGGCCAACCCGGACCCGGCCGACGCCGCGCACGACCTCGACTACGAGGCGGCCACCCTCTACAACACGGTGCGCCGGACCGACGGTGTCGCCGCCGAGTTCCGCGTCCTCGACGGCGGGCACGACTGGGACGTCTGGCGGCCCGCGTTCGTCGACGGCCTGAAGCACCTGGCCGCCACGCTCAGCGTCACCCCGCCGGCGGGGCTGCCCGCCCCGCTGCACGGCACCGCCGGCGCCGACTGGGCCGGCGGGGTCGCCGCCCACCCCGACGGCGACGTCACCCTCGGCTACGCGGCCTCCGCCGCCGTCGCCGGCCAGCCGTACGCCGGCGGCCTCGACGCCGTGGTCACCCGGCTCGCCGCCGACCACCGCACGGTCCGCTGGACCAGCCAGTTCGGCACCAGCGCCAACGACCGGCTCTACGGGACCGTGCCGCTGCCAGACGGCGGCGTGCTCACCGCCGGGTACACCCGCGGCGACCTCGACGGCCGGCACCCGGCCAGCCCCGCCGACGACGCGTTCGTGGCGAAGCTGACGGCCACCGGGCAGCGGGCCTGGCTCACCCAGGCCGGCGACCCCGCCAAGGCCGACCGGTTCTACGCGATCACCGGCACCCCGGACGGCGGCGCGTACGTCGCCGGCTACACCAGCGGGGCGTTCGGCGGAACCAGCGCCGGCGACAAGGACGCGGTGCTCGCCCGGATCGCCCCGGACGGCACGCTGGCCTGGACCCGGCAGTTCGGCGGCCCCGGCGAGGACAAGGCGTACGCCGTGGCGGCCGACGCGAACGGCGTCTACGTGGCCGGCGGTACCTCCGGCGAGCTGCCCGGGACCACGCCGCTCGGCGGCGCCGACGGCTGGCTCGCCCGGTTCACCCCGGACGGCGTCCAGGACTGGCTCACCGTGGCCGGCGGCACGGGTGACGACCTGCTCGGCGGCGTCACCGTCACCGGCGCCGGCCAGGTGGTGGCCACCGGCGCCACCGCCGGTGACGTGCTCACCGTGGCGTACACCGCGACGGGCGCGCAGCGCTGGCGGACCGTCACCGGCGGGTCCGGCGCGGACGCCGGCACCGACGTGCTGGCCCTCGCCGACGGCACCCTCGCGGTGGTCGGCTTCACCGGCAGCACCCTCGGCGTGCCGGCCGGCGGCGCGGACGCGCTCACCCTGCGCCTCGACGCGAAGGGCCGGCAGGTCGCCGTCGCCCAGTACGGCACCGCCCGCGACGACGCGGCCGACCCGTTCGGCGAGGAGAACGTCTACGCCACCGTCGGACCCGACGGCTGGCTGCTGGTCAGCGGCCGCACCGCCGGCACGCCCGAGGGCGGCCCCGCGCTCGGCAACGGGGACGTGTTCCTCGCCGCCGTCGACCCGGCGAAGGGGACCCCGTGACCACGACCGCCCCGCTGCACGGCGTCAAGGTCGTCGACCTGGCCACCCTCTTCGCCGGCCCGCTGGCCGCCGCGTTCCTCGGCGACTTCGGCGCCGACGTGGTCAAGGTGGAGCACCCGGCCAAGCCCGACCCGTCCCGGGGGCACGGCCCCGCGAAGGACGGCGTCGGCCTGTGGTGGAAGGTGCTCGGCCGCAACAAGCGGACCGTCACCCTGAACCTCTCCGACCCGCAGGGCGCGGACCTGCTGCGTCGGCTGCTCGCCGACGCCGACGTGCTGGTGGAGAACTTCCGCCCCGGCACCCTGGAACGGTGGGGTCTCGGCCCGGACGAGCTGCACGCGGTCAACCCGCGGCTGGTGATCGCCCGGATCAGCGGCTTCGGGCAGGTCGGCCCGTACGCGCCCCGGCCCGGCTTCGGCACCCTCGCCGAGGCGATGAGCGGGTTCGCCGCGGCCACCGGGGAACCCGACGGGCCGCCGACCCTGCCCCCGTTCGGGCTGGCCGACTCGGTCACCGCGCTCGCCGCCGCGTACGCGGTCATGCTGGCCCTGCGCGGCCGGGACCTGACCGGCCGGGGCCAGGTGGTCGACCTGGCCATCATCGAGCCGATCATGGCGATGCTCGGCCCGCAGATCACCTGGTACGACCAGCTCGGCTACGTGCAGCCGCGGCTGGGCAACCGGTCCAACAACAACGCGCCCCGCAACACCTACCGGTGCGCCGACGGTCGGTGGGTGGCCGTGTCCACCAGCGCGCAGAGCATCGCCGAGCGGGTGGTCCGGCTCGTCGGCCGCCCCGAGCTGGTCGACGAGCCGTGGTTCGCGACGGGCAGCGGCCGGGCCGCGCACGCCGATGAACTCGACGAGGCGGTCGGCGCGTGGGTGGCGAAGCGGGACCGCGACGAGGTGGTGGCCGCGTTCGAGGCGGCCCAGGCCGCCGTGGCCCCCGTCTACGACGTGCGGGACATCCTCGCCGACCCGCAGTACGCGGCGCTCGGCACCGTGGTCACCGTGCCCGACGAGGAACTGGGCGAGGTGCGGATGCAGAACGTGCCGTTCCGCATGTCGGACAGCCCGGGGGAGATCCGGCACGCCGGCCGCCGCCACGGCCAGGACACCGACGCGGTGTTCGGCGCGCTCGGCCTGACCGCCGACGAGCTCGGCGCGCTGCGCGAGCGCGGGGTGATCTGATGCTGCTCACCTGGCTCTACGTGCCCGGCGACCGGCCCGACCGGTTCGCCAAGGCGGTCGCGGCCGGCGCCGACGCGGTCATCCTCGACCTGGAGGACGCCGTCGTGGCCGGCCGCAAGGCGTACGCCCGGGACGCCGTCGCGGACTTCCTCGCCGACCCGCAGCCGCTGCCCGTGCAGGTCCGCGTCAACGAGCTGACCGGCCCGGACCTCGACGCCGACCTGGCCGCCGTCGCGGGCCGGCCCGGGCTGGCCGGGTTGCGCCTGCCCAAGGTGGAGTCTCCGGCGACCGTGGCCGCGGTGGCCGCCCGGGTCGACAGCCCGCTGCACCCGCTGGTCGAGTCGGCCGTCGGGCTGGAGTCCGCGTACGCCATCGCGGCCGCCCACCCGGCGGTGGCCTCGCTCGGGCTCGGCGAGGCCGACCTCCGCTCCGACCTGGGCGTCGCCGACGACGAGGGCCTGCTCTGGGCGCGCGGCCGGGTGGTGGTCGCGGCCCGTGCGGCCGGCCTGCCGCCGCCGGCCATGTCCGTGTACGCCGACGTCGCCGACCTCGACGGCCTGGCCGCCTCCTGCGCGGCCGGCCGGCGGCTCGGCTTCCTCGGCCGGGCCGCCATCCACCCGCGCCAGTTGCCGGTGATCGCCGCCGCGTTCCGCCCCGGCGACCGGGAGGTGGACCGGGCCCGGGAGCTGCTCGCCGCGGTCGCCGAGGCGCAGACCCGGGACTCCGGCACGGTGGTGCTGCCGGACGGGCGGTTCGCCGACCGGGCCATGGTGGCCGCCGCCCGCCGGGTGGTCGACCTCGCCGCCCGCTACGCCGCCTGACGCCCTGCCCGGCCGGACCGTCTCACCGCTGGGCCGTGGCGGGCGGGGTGCGGGTGAGCTGGTCGATCCGGCGTAGCCGGCCGTCGGATGCCAGCCGGCCGAACATGTGGATCTCGGTCGCGACGGTGCGGCCGCGGGTCAGCGCCGTCAGCGTGTAACGGGCGGCGCCCCGGTCGCCGCAGACCAGGGTGTCGTGGACGTCGAGGTCGCACCGGGTCACGTTCCGGCGGACCGGGCGGGCGTGCGCCATGAGGCGCGCCCGGTCGAGGTGCAGCCCGTCGCTGTGCCAGGCGAGGTCGGGGGTGTGGTAGCGATCCAGCACCAGGCCCGGGTCCTCGTCGCCGAAGGCCATCTCCCGCACGTAGGACCCGCAGGTAGTGGGCCAGGCCGGCTGACCGGGCCGACCGGCACGATCGCCGGATGCCGGCCCGGCGCCGCCGCCCGTACGCTGGCCCGGGCCGGCGGGGAGCGGGGGAGCGGCATGGGCGATCGGGCACGGCTGGACCGGCGGAGCCTGCTCGCCGCCGCCGGTGGTCTCGCGGTCGCCGGGATCGGCGTGCCGGTCGGCCTGGCCGCCACCGGCGACGCCCCGCCGCCCGCTCGCGGACGGCGGCCGATCAGCATGGCCATGCACCTGCACGCCTCGTTCAGCGAAGGCGTCGCCAGCTACGCCGCCCACCTCGACCAGGCCCGCCGCAACGCCGTCGACGTGCTCTGGTGGACCGACCACGACTTCCGCGTCGCCGCCCACGACCACCGCCGGGTGGTCCACTTCGACGGTCCGGAGGAGCCCGAGGGCGGGCTCGCCTGGACCTGGCAGGCGTCCACCGAGGGCCGGCTCACCGCCTCCGCCGCCGACTTCGTGCCCGCCCCGCACGCCGCCGACGGCGCGGGCCGCGCGCTGCGGCTCACCGCTGCCGGCGCCGGCACCCTCTGGTACGCCGGGAAGGCGTGGAACTGGACGCACACCGGGAACATCTCCGACACCACGCTGCACCTCGACGTGCTGCCCGAGTCCGCCGGCCCGGACGCCGCGCTGATCGTCGAGATCGCGCTGTCCCACCACCCCGCCGACGCCGGCCGTCCCGCCGGGCAGCTCGTGCTCCGCTACCGCCTCGGCGCCTCGGCCGGCGCCCGGCACCGCGCCGACGGCCGGCACGGCACCGTCGACCTGCCCGCCCCGCCCGGCGCCTGGCGGCGGCACACCCTCGACCTCCTCGCCGACGTGCGGCGGCTCTGGCCGGACCTGGTCGCCGGGGACAACTCTTTGCGCGGGCTACGCCTCGGGGTGCAGGTCGCGGCCGGCGCCCGGGGCGCCTTCGTGGTCGACCGGCTGGTCTTCGACCGGGCCCGGCGCGCCGGGCAGGCCGGCGAGGAGCTGCGCGCCGAGGTGCTGGACGGCTACGCCGGCAGGTATCCCGGCGTCACCCACCACCGCGCCTACGAGGTGTCGATGGTCCGGCACCTCAACTGGTTCGGCGGCGACCAGACGCTGCCGCGCTTCCCGTCCCCGCCGTACCGGGACAACGACGTCGGGGCGACCGAGCGGATGGTCGAGTTCCTGCACGGCCACGGCGGGGTGGTCTGCTGGAACCACCCGCTCGACGTGGAACGGCGCGAGTCCCTGGCCCGGTTGCTGGTCGAGCGGAACGCGCTCGGCGTCGACCTGATCGAGATCGGTCGCAACCCGGTCGACGACCACCTCTGGGCGTACGACGTGGCGGCCCGCAACGCGATCCCGGTCACCGCGGTCGGGGTGACCGACGACCACGACGGCACGGACTGGCGGGCCGGGCGGGACCGGCACGTCACGTACGTCTGGGCGGCCTCCACGGGCCGCGACGACCTGGTGGCGGCGCTGCGGGCCGGGCAGGCCTGGTTCACCGACCTGGCCCGCTACCGGGGTGCCCTCGACCTGGAGATCGGCGGCCGCAGCGCGATGGGCGCCGTGCTCACCACCGACGCCGGCGAGCTGACCGTGCGGCTGCGCGCCACCGACCTGCCGGCCGGCGCGACCCTGGAGGTGGTCACCGGCACGGTCGACCTGGCCGGCGTCGCCGATCCGACGCCGGCCATCAGCATCGGACAGGTGCCGTGGCGGCAGCTCCGCCAGGGCTGGCACGACCTGCCGGTCTCTCCCGGTACGGGCACGTACCTGCGGACCCAGGTCCGGGGGCGGGACGGCGTGATCATCGGCGCCGGCAACCCGGTCTGGCTGCTGCGCCAGCCCCCACCGCGCGGCATCCCGACGGCCCGCCGCTTCTGACCGCCCGCTTCTTCGGATCTTGGCGAGTTCCCGTTCGGTGCTGACCGCAACTCGCCAAGATCCGGAACGTGCGGCACCCGCCGAGGCGGCAGGCGTGAAGCGCGGGGGAGTGGGTACGCGCGCGGCCGGGAGGCGGGCGCCTCCGGGATCGAGGGGACCAATGGCAGCCGCCGCGATCGTCGCGCTGGTCATCGTCGTCGCGCTCGTGGTGCTCGTGGCCTCGCTGAGCATCCGGCTGGTGCAGCAGTACCAGCGCGGCGTGGTGTTCCGCTTCGGCCGGGTGCTGGAGCGGATCCGGCAGCCCGGCTTCCAGCTGATCGTCCCGATCGCCGACCGGATGGTGCGGGTGAGCATGCAGACCACGGTGATCGGGGTGCCCGCGCAGGGCGTGATCACCCGGGACAACGTCACGCTCACCGTCGACGCGGTCGTCTACTACCGGGTGGTCGACCCGGTGAAGGTGCTGGTCAACGTCCGCGACTACCCGTCGGCCGTGCTCCAGGTCGCGCAGACCGCGCTGCGGTCGGTGATCGGCAAGGCCGACCTGGACACGCTGCTGCGCGACCGGGACCGGATCAACGCCGAGCTGAAGGCGGTCATCGACGCGCCCACCGAGAAGCCGTGGGGCCTGCTCATCGAGCGGGTGGAGGTCAAGGACGTGTCGCTGCCGGAGGGGATGAAGCGGTCGATGTCCCGGCAGGCCGAGGCCGAGCGGGAACGTCGGGCCCGGGTGATCGCCGCGGACGGGGAGTACCAGGCGTCCCGCCGGCTCGCCGACGCGTCGCGGGCGATGGCGAACACGCCGGGGGCGTACCAGCTGCGGCTGCTCCAGACCGTGGTGGACGTGGCGGCGGAGAAGAACAGCACCCTCGTCATGCCGTTCCCGGTCGAGCTGCTGCGCTTCTTCGACCGCCTCGCCGGGGGCGGCGAGCAGGCGGCGGCCGCCGGCGGGCCGGGCGCTGCCGAGCCGGCCGGCCCGACGGGACAGGGCGGGCAGGGCGCCACGGAACCGCCCACCCCGGTGCTCGGGCCGGTCACGGAGAACGTCGCCGCGGCCGCCGCCGAGGGGGACGGGCAGCGGCCGATGTGACGGGACTGCTATATACCGATAGCCGGTATATGCTCGGGGCATGACCGACACCCCCCTGCGGGAACCCACGTTCCTGGTCCTCACCGCGCTGGCCGAGACCCCCCGGCACGGCTACGCGGTCATCGAGGACGTGCTGCGCATCTCCGACGGCCGGGTCCGGCTGCGCGCCGGCACCCTCTACGCCGTCCTCGACCGGCTGCGCGCCGACGGCCTCATCGAGGTCGACCGCGAGGAGGTGGTGCAGTCCCGGCTGCGCCGCTACTACCGGCTCACGGCGGTGGGCGCCACCCGGCTCGCCGACGAGGTGACCCGGCTGCGTCGCAACGCCGACACCGCCGGCCGCCGGCTGCGCGCCGCCGGCCTGCTGCCCGAGGGAGGGGTGGCGTGAGCGCCGCCGGGCTGGAGCGCCGCTACCGCCGACTGCTCGCCGTCCACCCCTGGGAACACCGCCGGAGGTACGAGGAGGAGATGGTCGCCGTTCTCCTGGCCGACGCGCGACCTGGGCAGACCCGACCCGGGTTCCGGGACACGGTCGACCTGGTCGGCGCCGGCCTGCGGGCCCGGCTGCGGGTGGGCGCACGGGGGTTCACCGAGCCGGCCTGGGCCGACGCCGCCGCCGTCACCGGCGTCCTGGTGGCGCTGGTGCTCTGCGCCGCCGCCGGCAGGAGCGTCCTCGACCACCTGCTGGTGGACCCGTCCTTGCCGCCGCCGATGCGGGCCGTCGCCCCCGATCTGGTCGACTGGCTGCGAGTGGCGGGCTGGGCGGCGGTGGCGGTGACCGCGCTGGCCGGGTTGCCCCGGGTGGCCGCCGGCCTGGCCTGGGCCGGGGTGGCCGGCTGGGCGGTGCTCGTCGGGCCCGGCGTCGACGACCAGCCGACGTACGTCGTCGACACCCTGCCCCAGTTCGCTCTCGCCGTGGTGGCCGCGGCCGCGCTCACCGTGCCCGCGCCGCCCCGCCGGGCGCCCAGGAGGCTCGGGCCGCGGCGGCTGGCCGCCCTGGTGGCCGGTCCGCTCGTGGCGCTCGCCCTGCTGGAGCTGAACCGGGTGACCAGCCCGCTGTTCGACACGACGGAGGGCCCGACGAGCTACCTGAGCTTCTACGGGCTGGAAGCCCGCACCGACCTGGTGCTCTGGCTCTACGTGGCCGGGCTGGCCGCCGCGGCCCTGGCCGTCGTGGTCGCGGTGGCCACGCTCGCCGCGCCGGTGCGCCGGCGGATCGCCGCCCTGCTGGCGCCGGTCGCCGCGCTGGCCCTGGTCATCGACAGCGCGCTGGCCGGCTGGGCGGTGTCGACCGTGCACATGGGACGCACCATCCCGCTGGTGCCGGCCCAGTGGGCGATGCTGGTGCTCGTGCCGCCGGTCACCTTCCTGGCCGGGGTGCTGCTGGTGCGCCGGCGCGAGGAGACGCTGCGGATGGTGGCGCTGGGCCGGGCCGCCGACCGGGAACGGCCCGCCGGCTGAGCCGCCGCCGGTGGCCCCTGCTCAGGCCGGGGCCACCGGCGCCCGCTCGCCCGCCTGCTCGGGCACGGTCGCCGGCACGGCCGGCTTGGGGAGGGTGAAGACGAACCGGGCGCCGTCGGCGTACCCGTCGTCCAGCCGGAGCGTGCCGCCGTGGTACTCGACGATCTTCTTGCAGATGGCCAGCCCGATCCCGGTGCCGTCGTAGGTGCCCCGGGGGTGCAGCCGCTGGAAGATCAGGAAGATCTTGTCGGCGTACCGGGGGTCGATACCGATGCCGTTGTCGGCCACGGTGAACTCCCAGCCGTCCGCGTCCTCGCTGACCGCCACCCGGATCCGGGGCGCCCGGTCGGGGCTGCGGAACTTCACCGCGTTGCCGAGCAGGTTCTGCCAGAGCATGGTGAGCAGGGTCGGGTCCCCGTGCACCACCGGCAGCGGGTCCGCCACGATCTCGGCGCCCGCGTCGGCGATCGGGTCGGAGAGGTTCGACTCGGCCTGGGCGAGCGTCTCGGCCAGGTCCACCTCCCGGTCTTCGCGGTAGACCCGGCCGATCCGGGAGAACGCCAGCAGGTCGTTGATCAGGTTCTGCATCCGGGTCGCCCCGTCCACCGCGTACCCGATGTACTGCCGGGCCCGGTCGTCGAGCTGGTCGGCGTAGCGGCGTTGCAGCATCTGGCAGAACGACGCCACCTTGCGCAGCGGCTCCTGGAGGTCGTGCGAGGCCACGTAGGCGAACTGCTCCAGGTCCTCGTTGGACCGGCGCAGCTCGGCGGCCTGCTGTTCGAGGGCGTCCCGGTCCCGGTGGCTGCTGTTCAGCGCGTCGACCACCCGCTGCCGCATGGTCTCCACGTCCGCGGTGAGCCGGGCGATGTCGGCCGGCCCCTCCGGGGCGAGGCGGTGCTCGAAGTCGCCGCCGGCGACCTGCCGCACCGAGGCGCCCAGCCGCTCCAGCGGTCGCAGCACCGTGGTGCGGACCAGCACCGAGATGACGATGCTGGACAGCAGCAGGGTGGCCAGGATCGCCACGAAGAGGAGGTCCCGCAGCGCGCGGGCCCGGTCCAGGTCGGCCCGGCCGGCCGCCTGCACCCGGTCCAGCCGGGCCTCCAGGCTCGTCAGCGCGGCCTGCGCGTCGTCGAACGCCACCCGGCTCCGCTGCACCACCGGCGCCAGCTCCGCCGCGCTCGCGCCGGCGCGTCGTTCGGCGATCAGCCGGGCGGGGTACTCGGCCCGCCAGCGCTCCGCCAGGGCCAGCGCCGCGTCCAGCTCCCGGCGCGCCTCCGGCTCGTCGGCGAGCAGGTCGCGGGCCCGCTGCGCGGTGGCGCGCTCGACGGCCACCCCCTCCTCGTACGGGCGCAGCAGCTCCGGGTCGCCGGTGACGACGTACCCGCGGACCGCCGCCACCTGCTCCAGCAGCCCGCTCTCCAGCCGGCTCACCGCGGTGCGGGCCGGGGAGATCTGGTCGGCCAGCCGGTTGGAGACCGCGGCGGTGTGGGACAGCGCCACCGCGCCGACCCCGCCGCCGCCGAGCACCAGCACGGTCATGGCGAGCATCATGACGCTCAGCCGCCGGCTCGTGGTCATCCGCGTCCGGCGCCCCTCGGTGACGGTCCCGTGCGCCGCTGCTGTGCTGCTCACGGCAGCACAGTAACGGAGTGCCCACGGTCGTGGCGCGGGCGCGTCGCGGCGCTCAGTCGAGCAGCCCGCCCCCGGTGGGCAGCGGCAGCCCGGGCAGCGGCAGCCCGGACACGGAGATCGACGGCAGTGGCAGCGGCAGCCGGGGCAGCGGCAGCAGCGGACCGTCGGCAGGTCCCGGTGGGGGGGTCGGCCCGC
>NZ_JBSSLX010000027.1:0-46165 GCF_053890995.1 Micromonospora sp. I033
AGGGCTGCAGAGCAAAGGCGGTGGCGGAGCATCTGCCACCCCGCGCCGGGCGAGCCGACCTGATCGACGCCAGATCGCCGAGGTGGCGGTCAATGCGGGGAACTGGAGTCGATCAAGGGCTGGAATCCGGAAGTCCCCGGTCGGTCCGCTCTCGCGCGTCCTGTCCGTGCGGTGGCACACTGCGCCCTATGGGCGACGCGACGGGTACCCGCCATCTGCTCCTGCTGCACGGCATGGGTGCCACCGGTGAGGTGTGGCTGCCCTGGGCGCCGCTGCTGGAGCGCCACTGGGCGGGGCGCTGGCTCGCCCCCGACCTGGCCGGCCACGGCTGGTCGCCGCCGCTGCCGGCGTACTCCTTCGAGGCCCTGGCCCGGCGGGTGGTGGAGGGGCTCGGCCCGGTGGCCGAGCGACTCGGCCCGCGCGACCGGCTCGTGCTGCTCGGGCACTCGCTCGGCGGGGTGGTGGCGCTGGCGCTGGCCGCCCGGTCGCGGCGCCTGCCGGTCGACGCGGTGGTCGGGCTCGGCATCAAGGCCGTCTGGTCCCCGGCCGACCTGGAGAAGGCCCGCGAGCTGGCCGCCCGCCCGGTGACCTGGTTCGCGACCCGGGACGAGGCGGCCCGCCGCTACCTGCGGGTCTCCGGGCTGGCCGGGCTGTTCGCCCCCGATCACCCGGTGGTGGAGGCGGGGCTGCGCCGCGAGGACGGCCGCTGGCGGTTGGCCATGGATCCGGCCGCCTTCGCGGTGGGAGAGCCCCGGCTGCCCGCGCTGCTCGCCTCGACCGACGTCCCGGTGCTGCTGGCCCGGGGCGAGCAGGACCCGATGGTGAGCGACGCGCAGCTCAAGGAGCTGGGCGTGCCGGTCGCCACCCTGCCGGGGCTGGGCCACAACGCGCACGTCGAGGATCCGGAGGCGGTGCTCGCCCTCCTGGACCCGTACCTCTGAGCGCCGGTCAGGCGGTGGGGGAGAGCGGCGAGCCTTCGCGCGGGGCCGGCGCGGTCCAGTCCGGTGCGAGCTGCCGGCGGGCCGCGTCGAGGAACACCTCGGCGTACGACTCGGCCGGGAAGTCGCCCAGGTAGCGGGCCCGGGTGGCCCAGCGCGCCGCCGCCTTCGGGTCGGTGTCGAGCAGCTCGGTCAGCACCTCGTCCACGTTGGACATGTCCCGGCGCAGCACGTAGCCGGAGCCGGCCAGCGGGAACCGCTCGACGAAGTGTTCCCCGTCGACGCCCATGTCGGTGACCGCGTACGGCTTGCCGGAGTAGAGCCAGTCGGAGATCACCCCGGAGACGTCCGAGACCAGCGCGTCGGCGCGGTTGACGCACTCGGTCAGGGTCAGCTCCCGGCCGGCCGCCGCGCCCCACAGGTGCGCCCGGCCGGTCTTCGCCCGGTCGGCGGCGAGCAGGTCGGTGAGCCGGGCGAGCTGCCGGGCCGAGGCCGGGTTCTGCGCGGTGTACGGGTGGGCCCGCAGGATCACCGTCGCCCCCCGGTCGAGCAGCCGGCGGATCAGCGTCTCGGCCACCGGCAGCGAGCAGTAGTCGGCGTCGGCGTGGTGCCCCGTCCAGGTGGGGGTGTAGAGCACCGTCGGGTGGGCCCGGCCGGCGGTCGCCTCCCGGCGTACCTCGATGGTCTCCACCTGGGGACGGCCGACCACGACGAACTTCTCGGCGGGGATCTCCACGCCGGCCCGGGCGTACCGTTCGATGGCCGCCGGACCGGCCACGAAGATCTTGTCGAAGATCGCCGAGACCGGGTTGGCGCTGGGCGCCTTGTCGCTGTCGCCGTGGTGCAACTGCACGTGGGTGAGCTGCGAGAACCGGATGCAGTGGCTGTTCTTCGCGCCGTGGTTGACGTAGAAGGCCGTCCGCAGGCTCGGCACCAGCGCCTCGTCCATGGTCTTCAGCGTGGGGCAGAAGACCACCGGCGCGCGGGTCGCGGCGGCCACGGCGGGCAGGAATTCCGGCTCGCGCAGCAGCACCATGAAGGGCCGGCCGATCCGCTCCAGGTAGGGCAGCCACATGGTGACCTGGTACTCGGAGCCGGGTGGTGCGGAGAAGTAGAGCAGGAACTCGGGTTGGTGCCGGCGCAGCGCCCGGCCCACCGGGCCGCCGCCGGCCGGCGGCCGGAACCGGCGCCGGGCCAGGTCGAGGCCGACCGCGCCGCTGCCCGCCCCGACCAGCAGGGCGGCCACCAGGGCCATCCAGGCGGGCAGGGCCAGGGCGGCGGCGAGCGCCACCAGGGCGAGCAGCACGAGCAGCGCGTCGCCGAGCCGGGCGGCGACCAGCGGGGTCCAGGACCGGACCGGCAGGTTGGCCGCCCGGATCTCCAGGGCGCCGGCGTCGCGCAGCGGCCCGACCAGCAGTACGAGGCCGAGCAGGACGAGTGCGGTGGCGGCCAGCGCCGGGTCGAAGCCGGCGTCCAGCCGGCGGGTGTAGCCGACCAGGATGCCGGCGGCGACCAGCACCGACTCGGCGAGGCCGTCGGCGGTCGGTCGGACCCGGCGCTCCCAGGCGCCGGCGGCGAGGGCGGCGACGGCGACCGCGAGCCCCCAGCCGGTGGCCCCGGTGAGGGCCACGAGGAGGAAGGCCAGCACCGCCAGCCCGGTGGTCAGCACCCGGGCGAGCAGCTTCCGGACCAGGTCACCACGCATCTGGCTCGTCCCGTCCCGCGGCTCAGGCGTCGACGCCGGTGGGCAGTTCCGACGACTCCAGCTCGGCGCGTCTGGCGCCGCGCTGCGACCTGGAGCCGTCGTCCGCGTCGCGCGCGCCGGGCTGGGCGGGCACCGCGGCGACCGGTTCGCCGGGTGCCCGGCGGACGTCGATCACCTGACCGGTCAGCTCGGAGAGCAGCACGTCCAGGGAGGCCTGGGCGACCGCCTCGGCGGAGAGCAGCGTGTGCTCGGGCTCCTCGCCGAACGCCTTCGTGCGCATCGGGGTGGCGGTGCGCTCCGGGTTGACGCAGTTGACCCGTACGCCGAACTCGGCCCACTCGTCGGCGAGCGCCTGGGTCAGGTTGACAAGCGCGGCCTTGGTGGCCGAGTAGAGCGCGTAGCGCGCCCGGCCCCGGGTGTAGGAGCTGGAGGTGTAGAGCAGCAGCTGGCCCTTGGTCTGCTGGAGGAACGGCAGGGACTGCCGGGCGATGGTGACCGGGCCGACGAAGTTGACGTGCAGGAGACGGTCCATCGTCTCCTCGTCCATCTCCGCCAGCGCGCCCTTCTCCAGGATCCCGGCGGTGACCACCACGTGGTCGATCCGCCCGGTCGCCTCGAAGGCCGTCTTCAGCGCGGCGGACACGTCCTCGGCCCGCTCCACGTGCGTGCCGGTGGTGGAGCGGCTGAACGGGAAGACCTGGGCGCCGTAGCGGCGGGCCAGCTCGGTGAGGTCGTGGCCGATGCCGTAGCTGCCACCGAAGACCACGATGGTCCGGCCGGCCAGCTCCTCGGTGTAGCTGCGGTGGTCGCTGACCTTGGGCACCTGCGCGGCGGCGAGCTGGAACAGCTTGTCCGCCAGGTGCACGTCGACCGGGTGGGTGACCTTGATGTTCTCGTCCGAGCCGTCGATCACCTTGATCGGCGTGCCGGGCAGGTAGCGCAGCACCACGCCGCAGTCGTCGGTGGCGGCGAAGTCCGGGTCGCCCTCGGCCCGCCGGTACGCCTCGCGGATGGTGCCGGAGCGGAACGCCTGCGGGGTCTGGCCGCGGCGCAGGGTGGCGCGGACCGGGATGTCGGTGATGCAGTCGTCCTGGTCGACCTGGATGATCGTGTCGGCGGACGGGATGGCCACGTCCACCGCCGAGTAGGTCCAGAGCGCGTTCACGCACTCGCGCACGATGCGGGCGCTGACCAGCGGCCGCACCGCGTCGTGGAAGAGGATGTTGACGTCGCCCTCGCCGACGGCGTCCAGGGCGATCCGGGTCGTGTCGTTGCGGGTGTCGCCGCCCTCGATCACCTTGGTGACCTTGCGGAACCCGGCGCCGGCGACGATCCGCTCGGCGTCGGGCACGTGGCCGGCGGCCATCAGCACGATGATCTCGTCGATCTCCGGCGCGGCCTCGAACACCGCCAGGGTGTGCTCGATGATCGGCTTGCCGGCGATCTTCAGCAGCTGCTTCGGGATGCCCAGCCCGAGACGCGTCCCGGTCCCCCCGGCGAGGATCACGGCCACGGTCCGCGAGGGGCGCCAGGGTGCCGGGCTGGCCGGCGCGGCGTCCGGTGCGGGGGTGCGGTCGTGCGTCATTGCCGTTCCTCACTTCTGCGGGGTGGATGGGGTTTTTGTGGGTCGGTGACCGGGTGGTGAATTTTGGTCGGCGTCGAGGAAAACCTTAACGCGGACGACGGAGCGCACCGACCCGGGCGAGCCCGGGGCCGGTGCGCTCCGCACGTCTACTTCTGGTTCTCGTAGGCGTCGCAGACCTCCTTGGTGGGGCCGTCCATCCGCAGGACGCCCCCCTCCAGCCAGATCGTCCGCTCGCAGGTGTCCCGGATCGATCCGATGGAGTGGCTGACCAGGAAGACCGTGCCGGCGCTCTCCCGCAGCTCGCGCACCCGCTGCTCGCTGCGGGCCCGGAACTTGCGGTCACCGGTCGCCAGCGCCTCGTCGATGAGCAGCACGTCGTGCTTCTTGGCGGCCGCGATGGCGAAGCGCAGCCGCGCGCCCATGCCGGACGAGTAGGTGCGCATCGGCAGCGAGGCGAAGTCGCCGCGCTCGTTGATGCCGGAGAACTCGATGATCTCCGGCGCCAGCCGCTTGACCTCCTCCGGCGGCATGCCCATGGCCAGGCAGCCGAGCACCACGTTGCGCTCGCCGGAGAGGTCGTTGAGCAGGGCCGCGTTCACGCCGAGCAGCGACGGCTGGCCCTGGGTGTAGACCGCGCCCCGGGCCGGCGGGAGCAGCCCGGCGATGGTCCGCAGCAGGGTCGACTTGCCGGAGCCGTTGCTGCCGATCAGGCCGATCGCCTCGCCCTGGTACGCGGTGAAGCTCACGCCCTTGACCGCGTGCACCTCACGGATGTTCGGCGCGTTGGTCCGGGACACGATCCGCTTGAGCGCGGAGACCGGGGTGGTGCCACCGGTGGCGCCCTTGTGGATCCGGTAGATCACGTGCACGTCGTCCACCACCACGGTGGGGATGCGCCCCGAGTCCACCACGGCGGTGCTGCCCGCCGGCTGCGTCAGGTCAGCCACGGCCGTACTCCTCTTCTCCGCGCCAGAAGTAGACGAACCCACCGAGTCCGGCGACCACCGCCCAGGCGACGGCCAGGGTCCACAGCCGCAGCGGCGAGGACGCGATGTGCTCGGGGTGAGCCGAGTCGAGCAGCGCGTACCGGGCCAGCTCGATGTAGACCAGGATCGGGTTGCACTCGAGGATGGTCGCCGCCCAGCCCGGGAGCCGCTCCGCGAAGAGCGTGACGCTGTAGAGCACGCCGGACGCGTACAGCCAGGTCCGCATCACGAAGGGCATGACCTGCTTGAGGTCGGTGATCTTCGAGCCGAGCCGGGCCATCACCATGGTCAGCCCGATGTTGAAGATCGTCTGGAGCGCCAGCGTCGGCACGAGGAGCAGCCAGCGCAGGGTCAGCGGCTCGCCCGTCAGCAGCACGATGCCCGCCAGCACCACCATCGACATGAGCAGCTGCTGGAGCTGCACCAGGGTGACCGTGATCGGCAGCGCGGCCCGGGGGAACTGGAGGGCCCGGATGAGTCCCAGGTTGCCGGTGATCGCGCTGGTGCCGTTCTGCACCGCGGTCTGGGTGAACAGGAAGATGAACACGCCGGTGCAGAGGTACGCGATGAAGTTCGGCACGTTCTTGTTCTGCGAGATGATCACGCCGAAGATCAGGTAGTAGACCGCCGCGTTGGTGAGCGGGGTCAGCACCTGCCAGAGCTGCCCGAGCTGGGTGTTGCTGAACGAGGAGGCGACCTTCGCCCGCGAGTACGCGGTCATGAAGTGTCGGTACGCCCACAGTCGGCGGGCGTACTCGGCCAGGGGTGGGCGTTCCCCGGCGACCCGCAGCCCGTACCGCTGGGCCAGCTGGGCCCGGGTCAGCCCGGATTCGGGGTCGGCCACCGCGGTGTTGGCCATGGTCAGGCGCTCCGATCTTTTGTGCTGATGGGGAGCAGGGAGATGTGTCGCGGCGTTGAAATCTAGCGTGGCCGGGCGGGGAGGGTGCCTCGCTGCTGCGTGGAAGGTAGTCCAAAACACGTCGGGACGCAACCGTACCGTCGTTGCGCTACATTGTCCCACGTGACGACCGAGAAGAGGCGTGCCCCGGCCGGCGCGGCGGTGCTGCGCGGGGAGATCACCAGTGCCATCCGCGCCGCCGTGATGCAGGAGTTGGCCGAGGTCGGCTACGGCCGCCTCTCCATCGAGGCGGTGGCCCGCCGGGCCGGGGTCAGCAAGACCGCGATCTACCGCCGGTGGCGGTCGAAGCTCGACCTCGTGCTGGACATGGTCTCGGCGGCGGCCGGGCGCAACCTGCCGCTGCTCGACACCGGGAGCCTCCTGGGCGACCTGGAGATCCTGCTCCACGTGATGGCCCGCGCGCTGCGGCACCGGCTGGCCTCGCAGATCATCCCGGACCTGCTGGCCGAGGCGGCCCGCAACCCGCAGATCGCGGAGAAGCTCCAGGCCGCCCTGGACGACTACCAGCAGGCGGTCGGCCGGATCCTGATCGGCCGGGCGGTCGAGCGGGGGGAGCTCTCCCCGGACACCGACCGGCGCGCCGCCGTGGACCTCATCGTCGGTCCGGTCTACTGGCGCCTGGCCATCTCCCGGGCGCCGCTGGAGCTCGAGGAGGTGCCCCGACTGGCCTCCGCGATCGTCGCGGCCCTCCGGGTAGCATGCTTGGGGCCTGTCCGCGACGAGGTGGAAGTCTGACCCCCGATGCCCGGCCGCGGCGTGCCGGTCGATCATGAACATCAGGAAACACCTGGTCGGACAAAGGTTGCGATCGGGTTGTTTCCAGCAGCAACCGCTACCATTCCCCCAAACTGTCCCCCGAAGTGAGAACCGTGTCGACAGGAGGAAGCCCCATGGTCGGGCCGCACCCAGAGTTCATTCCCCCAGCACGACCGATCATCGGTGAGGCCGAGATCGAGGCGGCTGTCCGGGTGCTGCGGAGCGGCCGGGTCGTGCAGGGCCCCGAGGTCGCGGCGTTCGAGGAGGAGTTCGGCGACCTGGTCGCCGGCCGGCACTGCGTCGCCGTCAACTCCGGCACGTCCGCGCTCCAGCTCACCCTGATGGCGCTCGGCTTCGGCCCGGGTGACGAGGTCATCGTGCCCTCGTTCTCCTTCGCCGCCAGCGCCAACGCCGTCCGGCTGGTCGGCGCCGAGCCGGTCTTCGTGGACATCGAGCCGGGCAGCTTCTGCGTCGACCCGCAGGCGGTCGCCGCCGCGGTCACCCCGCGCACCGTCGCCATCATGCCGGTCCACCTCTACGGCCACCCGGCCGCCATGGACCAGATCATGGCGATCGCCGAGCGGCACGGCCTCGCCGTGGTGGAGGACGCCGCCCAGGCGCACGGCGCGACCCTGCACGGCACCCCGGTCGGCGCCTTCGGCACCGCCGGCTGCTTCAGCTTCTACCCCACGAAGAACATGCACGCCCTGGAGGGCGGCATGGTCACCACCGCCGACGCCGAGCTGGCCCGCACCCTGCGGCTGCTGCGCAACCAGGGCATGGAGCAGCGGTACGCCAACGAGATCGTCGGCGCCAACATGCGGATGACCGACGTGGCCGCCGCGATCGGCCGGGTGCAGCTCACCCAGCTCGCCGAGTGGACCGAGCAGCGGCGGGCCAACGCCAAGTTCCTCGACTCGAAGATCACCGGGATGGTCACCCCGCCCGTGGCGGACGCCGCCAAGCACGTCTACCACCAGTACACGGTGCGGGTGCAGGGCAACCGGGACGCGGCCATGGCCCGCCTCACCGAGCTGGGCATCGGCAACGCGGTCTACTACCCGACCCCGATCCACCGGCTCAAGCCCTACCTGGACGCCGACGGCAAGCCGGGCCCGTGGGACCTGCCGGAGACCGAGCGGGCCGCCGCCGAGGTCGTCTCGCTGCCGGTGCACCCGTCGCTGAGCCCGGCCGACCTGGAGCGGATCGCCGAGGGCGCGAACCTCGCCGGGGGTGCCCGGTGAGCCAGAGCCGCAAGCTGCGCGCCGGCCTGATCGGCCTGGGCGCCATGGGCCGCAACCACGCCCGGGTGCTGTCCAACCTGGACGGCGTCGAGCTGGTCGGCGTGGTCGACCCGGCCGGCGACGTGACCGGCACGCTCCGCGCCCCGGTGGTGCCCGAGCTGAGCGACCTGCTGGCCATGGGCATCGACTACGCGGTGGTCGCCTGCCCGACCGCGCTGCACGAGCGGATCGGTCTGGAACTGGCCGCCAACGGCGTCTGCGCGCTGATCGAGAAGCCGCTGGCCCAGTCCGTCGAGGCCGCCACCACGCTGGTCGAGGCGTTCGAGTCCGCCGGCCTGGTGGCCGGCGTCGGGCACATCGAGCGCTACAACCCGGCGCTGCAGAGCCTGCGTACCCGGCTGGAGGCCGGCGAGCTGGGCGAGGTCTTCCAGGTCGTCACCCGGCGCCAGGGCCCGTTCCCGCACCGGATCGCCGACGTCGGCGTGGTCATGGACCTGGCCACACACGACATCGACCTGACCGCCTGGGTCACCGGCCGGGAATACACCTCGGTGTCGGCCCGGACGGTCTCCCGCAGCGGCCGGCTGCACGAGGACATGGTCGCCGTGGTCGGCCAGCTCTCCGACGGCACGATGGTCAACCACCTGGTCAACTGGCTGAGCCCGCTCAAGGAGCGGTCCACCGTGGTCACCGGTGACAAGGGCTGCTTCGTCGCCGACACCCTCACCGCCGACCTGACCTTCTACGCCAACGCCGCCATCGACACCGAGTGGGAGGCGCTGCGCGCGTTCCGCGGCGTGGCCGAGGGCGACATGGTCCGGTACGCGATCCCGAAGCGGGAGCCGCTGCTGGTCGAGCACGAGCGCTTCCGCGACGCCGTCGAGGGCAAGCAGAGCGACATCGTCACGCTGCGGCAGGGCTTGCGTACCGTGCAGGTCGCCGCGGGGCTGCTCGAGTCCGCGTCCGACGGCAAGGTGGTGTCGGTCGCGGCGAGCGGCAGCGACGTGGAGTCGGCACTGCGATGAGCCCCGCGCCGGTGCGGCGGACGGTCTCCGCGGTGGGGCGGCGGATTCCCCGGCGGTGGCGCATCGCGCTCCGCCGGGCCGCCGCCGGCGACCGGCCCTGGGAAACCCCCTCGGTACGCGAGGTCTGCGAGCTGCCCGCCACCACGCCGTTGCTGGTGCACGCGGGCGGGGTCGCGGACGACCGGGCGCTGGAGGGTGTCATCGACGCCCTGGCCCGGTTGCCCGAGTTCCACCTGGCCCTGGTCCGTGCCGACGCGGAGCAGGCGGCCGTGCGGGAGCTGGTACGCCGCGCCGGCAAGGCGGGACGTCGGGTGCACGAGGTGCCCCGACCTCGCCGGCTGACGCCCGACTTCCTCGCCTCGGCGGATCTGGCCGTGCTCGGGTTCGCCGAGGCCGGGGGCGACGCGCCGCTGGTGCCCGGCGTGCTGGACGTGTACCTGGCGGCCGGGCTGCCGATCGTGGCGGGCAACACCCGGGCGGTGCGGGAGCACCTGGCCCGCCACCGCACCGGCGAGCTCTTCGTCCCGGGCTCGGTTCCCTCCTTCGCGAAGGCCGCCCAGCGGGCGTGGGCGCGCGCGAACGGCGAGACGCACGAGACGGACCGGACGGACGAGGCGCCGCCGGTCGCTCCGGTCGAGGCCGGCACGCCGGGCCCCTGGCGGGCGCTCGGCGCGGGGCCGGTGCGACTCGGCCTGGGCACCGCCAACTACGCCGGTCAGCTCTCCGCCCTGGCGGTCGCGATCAGCACGGCCCGCCCGGACGTCGGCATAGAGCTGGTGGTCGCCAAGCCGCCGGCCACCTTCCGGCACCCCGCCGACCGCTACCTCCACTTCCCGGCCGAGCACCAGTTGGACGTGCAACTGGAGCGCATCCGCCGGGTGCTCGGCGGGTACACCCACCTGATCGTCGACGCCTTCCGCCCGGTGCTCGGCCGGGTCAACGGGGACGACATCGCGGCCGACCTGCCCGCCCTGCGCCGGGCCCGGATCAAGGTCGCGCTGCTGGCCCACGGCAGCGAGATCCGCCATCCCGGCGCACACCTGGAACGGCACGCCGAATCCGCCTTCCGGGACGCCCCGGAGGACCTCCGGGAGCGGCTCACCACGGTGGCCGAGCGGAACCGGCGTACCGCCGAGGAGAGCGGCCTGCCGCTCTTCGTGACCACCCCCGACCTGCTGGACGACGTGCCCTTCGCCACCTGGGCGCCGCTGGTGGTCGACGTGGACGGGTGGGCCTGCGACCGGCCGGTGCTGGAACGGTCCCGGCCCGTGGTGCTGCACGCCCCGTCCAACCGCTGGACCAAGGGCACCGACCGGCTGCTGCCCGCGTTGCAGGACCTGCACGACCGGCGGATCATCGAGTTGCGACTGGTGGAGGGCCTGCCGTACAGCGAGATGCGCCGCCTCGTGCAGGACGCCGACATCGTCGTCGACCAGCTCGTGATGGGCACGTACGGCACCTTCTCCTGCGAGGGGATGGCCGCCGGGAAGGTGGTGGTGGCCTACCTCAGCGAGGGAGCGCACCGCGCGGTCGGCGTACGACCACCGATCGCGAACGCCACGCCCACCACCCTGGTCAAGACGATCGAATCGCTGCTGGACGACCGGCCCGCGGCGACCGCCCTCGCCGCCGAGGGGCCCGGCTACGTCCGTGCGAACCATGACGGCAGGCGTACCGCCGAGGTCTTCGACGCCTTCCTCCGGTGACCGGCTCCGGCCGTCCGGAGGACCGGCGACCGGGATCCGGGCCGCCCCTGCCACACCCCGTCAACGAGGAGAAGCACCCCATGCGAGCTGTCCCCCGTACCGACGCCCGACCGACCCGGGGGCGGGTGGTGATGCTGGTCGACAACGGGGTCCACGGTGACTCCCGGGTGCAGAAGGCGGCCCGGTCGGCCGCCGAGGCCGGCTGGGAGGTGATCCTGGTCGGCATCCTGAAGGGCGCCGCCGCGGAGGAGAACTGGCGGATCGGCGACGCCGAGGTGCGCCTGATCAGGGTGCCCCGGCGGCTCCCGCACCCGGTCACCTACCGCCGTGCCCTGCTGCGCCGTCCGCTGGCCTACAAGCCGGGGCCCGAGTCGAAGCGGAAGCTCAACAAGCTCAAGGCCCGGCGGGACGATCTCAACTTCCGGCTCTCCGAGATCAAGGTCGCGCGGCGCGAGGGCGGCCCGCGCTGGGCGGAGCTGGCCGGCAAGGCGCGGCTGGCCACGCCGTACTTCGTCAACAAGGCGATGTTCCAGTGGGTCAAGCTCCGCTCCCGGGAGCTGAAGCGCCTCCAGGAGCACCAGCAGGACCCGAACTCCCGGCTCGACCGGGCCGCCCTGCGGTTCTGGCAGGGCCTCCAGGGTGACCGGGCCTGGCGGCGCCTCGACCCGGAGCTGTGGGACTTCGAGCTGGCCTTCGCCCCGGTCGTGGACGAGCTGGCGCCCGACCTCATCCACGCGCACGACTTCCGGATGCTCGGCGTCGGGGCGCGCGCCGTCATGCGGGCCCGGGCGGGTGGCCGGGACGTCAAGCTGGTCTGGGATGCCCACGAGTTCGTACCGGGCATCATCGGCCGGCCCACGAACCTGCGCTGGCTGCCCGCCCAGATCGCCTACGTGCGCGAGCACGCGCCGTACGCCGATGCGGTCATCACGGTCTCCTCGACCCTGGCCGACCTGCTTCGCGAGACGCACGACCTGCCCGAGCAGCCGGGCGTGGTGTTGAACGCCCCGCCCGCCGCGCTCACCCCGGAGCAGCGGGCCGTGCCGGTGCCGGACATCCGGGCGCTCTGCGGCATCGACGCGGCCACGCCACTGCTGGTCTACTGCGGCGGCATCAACCCGTCGCGCGGGGTGGACATCATGATCCGGGGGCTGACGCGGATGCCCGACGCGCACGTCGCGCTGGTGTCGCTGCACCCGAACGGCAAGGTGCCGATCATGTACGAGCTGGAGGAGCTCGCCGCCGAACTGGGCGTGGCCGACCGGGTGCACCTGCTGCCGTACGTGCCGCACTGGCAGGTGTCCGCCTTCGTGGCCCCCGCCGACCTCGGCGTCATCCCGATCCACCACAAGCCGAACCACGAGATCGCGCTGATCACCAAGTTCTTCGAGTACGCCCACGGTCGCCTGCCCATGGTGGTGAGCGACGTCAAGACGATGGCAGAGGCGACCCGGGCCACCGGCCAGGGCGAGGTGTTCCGGGCGGAGGACCTGGACGACTACCTGCGCGCCGTGCGGGCGGTCCTGGAGGACCCGCAGCGGTACCGCGCCGCGTACGACCGGCCGGGCGTGCTGGAGCAGTGGACCTGGGAGGCGCAGGCCCGGGTGATGGACGAGGTCTACACCCGGCTGCTGCCGAACTACCCGAAGGCGGTCACCTCGACGGATGCCGCCCCGACCGTGCCGGCACAGCGATCGGCGGTGCCGGTCCGCTGACCCGCGCTCACGAGAAGGGGCCCGGCCGATCGGCCGGGCCCCTTCTCGTTCGCCTGCGCTCCGTCGCGCGGTTTCAGTCGTCCAGCAGCAGCCGGTCGTACCCGGACTGGGTGACGGTCCAGTCCCACGTCTTCAGGACGTGCTCGGACGCGGCCCGCCCGGCCTCCGCCCACCGCTCCTCGGTGGCCGTCGCGGCCAGGATCCGCTCCGCGGCCTCCTCGGGGGTGGCGACCACCCAGTCGGCGGGGAAGAGGGTACGGGCGCCGTGCGGCTTCCCGGCGAAGAACGGCCAGTCCCGGACCACCGGCACCGCCCCGCTGGCGGCACCCTCCACCAGGCCGCAGTGGAAGCTCTCCCGCACCGAGGCGCTGAGGATGACCCCCACCTCCTGGAGCGCGGCCGGGACGTCGTCGGTCTGCCCGTACCGCCGGACCGCGCCGAGCGGCTCCAGCTCGGCCAGGTCCTGGCTGAGCAGCTTGCCGTAGTCCTTGGCCGGCTTGCTGGTGCGGTTGTTGAAGTCGCTGCCGATGAGGGTGAGCCGGTAGCGCTCGTCGCGCTCGCGCAGCTTCCGCAGCACCTCGATCGCCCAGCGCGGGTCCTTCGCCACCGAGCTGAACCCGACCATGCCCAGGGTGAACCGGGCGTCCGCCGGCTTCGAGCGGGGGTACCGCTGCAGGTCCATGGCGTTGTCGATGACCCAGAGCCGGGGGCCGTCGGCCTCGGTGAGCTGGGGCAGCACCGCGGTGGACAGGTCCTTCAGGTGCTCGGAGACGAAGACGACGTCGTCGACCCGGGAGAAGTCCACCAGGTGCGGCCAGAAGTTGAAGGCCTCGAAGCTGTGCAGCCGCACGATGATCCGGGCGGTGCCCGGGTCGTGCAGCGTGAACAGCGCGGCGGTGGCCTGGCACCAGTCGACGAAGACGGTGTCCGCCCAGTCCAGGTGCGGTCGCAGCCACTCCTCGATCTTGGCGCCGTACGGCGACTCGCCGGCCAGCAGGTGCTCCATCACGGCGCTGCCGCTCAGGGCCAGCGGACGGGTCACCGGGTCGTCGTAGAGATCCAGGAACCGGACCTCGACGTTGGGCATCGCCCGGTAGCGCTCCAGGATCTCCTGCAGGAAGTTGTCGTTGATCAGCGTGGTGACCAGCAGGCGCAGCGGCCGGTCGGTGGGCACCGGCGCGGCCGGGGCGAGCCGCCCCCGCTTCGCGGACAGCTTCCGGGCCGCGGTGCTCTCCCGGAACGGCGTCAGGAACGCCCCCGGGTCCTCGCTCATCGGCGAGGAGAGCCGGTCGAAGTGCAGCACCCGGTTGGAGGCCAGGCTCCACGCCCTCGACACCGCCGCGGCGGCCTTCTTGCTGTCCCGGGCGAGCAGGCCGTCCGCCACCGCGAGCTGGGCCCGGATCGCGTCGTGCAGGCCGGTCGGCACGCGGCCGAGGGCCAGCTCCGCCTGCGCCGCCTTGGTCAGCACGTCCGCGCGGGTGCCGGCGCTGTTGATCCGGTTCACCGCGGCGGAGGCGGCGCGGGCGGCGACGGCCGGGCGGCCGGCCTTCACCGCGCTGTCGTGCAGCCGGACGGCGAGCTTGCTGCGGAACCGGTCCGGTACGCGCGGAGCCGCCACGGCACGGGTCCAGAACCAGGCGCCCGCCGGGTTGCTCATGACCGTCTGGCCGGTGGCCTTCTGCAGGGTGGTCCGGACGGTCTGGACCGCCGCCCGCCGGGCCCCCCGGGCGCCGATGCCCGCGGCCGCCACCACCTGGCGCTCCAGACGCCGGCCCACCGACTCGGTCCGCCGTGCGTCGAGCGCCTTCTGCGCCGGCACGAGCCCGTAGTACGCGCCGGCCCGGGTGTTGCGCTGGGCCATCTCCCACACGGCGTGCACCGCCCGGGCGTCGAGCGCCACCAGCAGGTCCGCCGTCCGGTACCGCTGCCGCAGCCAGGCGTTGCGCCGGGCGTGCAGCCACACCTTTCGGTTGGCCGGCGCGCGGCCGAGGGCCCGGCGGAGCCGGGCGTCCCGCTTCTCCCCGGGTACGGCGAAGGTGCGCACCTCCGCCAGCGCCGGGTCGATCGGCAGGTCCGCGCTGTCGAAGAGGCACGCCACGGTGACCCGGGCCCCCCGACTGCGGAAGCGCTCCAGCGCCTCGATCAGGACGGCCGGCTGCTTCGGCGCGGTGGCGGCCACGATGAGCACGGTGGTCACGGCTGGAGATCCTCCGTCGAAGCGGTCGCGGCCGGGGCGGAATCGCCGGCCGTGGTCGGCCGGACGAGCTCGGTGAGGTGTCGGACGGCGGGGCCGAGCACGGCCGGTCGGGCGAACCGGCGGGCGAGCTCGCGCGCCGCCCTCCGGTCGGCGTCGGTCGCCTTCAGGGCCATCCGGGCCGCCTCGCTGAAGGAGTTGGCGAGCCGGCGCGGGTCCAGGCCGACCGCCCCGGTCCACAGCGGATGCCCGGCCAGGATGTTCGTCGCGTCGTGGTCGACGTCGTGGGCGGAGAGCACCGGCAGACCGGTGGCCATGAACTCGTACACCTTGCCCGAGGTGACGAAACGGCCGCCGACCAGCATCAGAACCAGGGCGTCCCACGAGCCGTAGGTCGCCGCCAGGTCGGCCTTCGGCACCGGGCCGCCGAAGCTGACCCCGTCGACCGCGGCCTCCTTGAGCAGGTCCATGTGGCGGTTGGCCTCGCGGGCCGGACCGGCGCCGATGTGGCCGCGCACCTCGAACCGGGAACCGGCCACCACCGGGTCGTCCCGCCGGGCGATCCGCCAGCCGTCGAGCACCGACTCGAGGAAGGCGGGCGTGAAGTTGACCGAGCCGAGATAGCCGAAGGTGAGCCCGGCTGCCGGGCCCAGCGACCGGCCCGTGACGTCGGGCAGGCTGTCCTCGTCGTAGCCGTTGCGCACGACGTGCACCCGGTCGGCGAGGTGCGGGTAGCGCTCCCGGTAGAAGCCGGCGATCGGGTCGTTGACGCACCAGACCGCGACGGCGTGCTCGAGGACCTTGGACTCCCAGCGGCCGGAGACCGAGTCCCGGGTGAACGCCTCACCGCCGCCGATCACGTCCAGCGACCAGCCGTCCCGGAAGTCGATCGCGTAGGGGACCTTGTGCTCCTCCCACAGCTTCCAGGTGGCGGCCAGGTTCACGTACGGAGCGCAGGAGGCGAGCAGCAGGTCGGCGGGGTGCTCACGGTGCACCCGCAGGACCGCCGCCTCCAGCTCGTGCCGCCAGCCGCCGAAGACCGGCTCGGGGAAGACCTTCTGCTCGCGCTGGCGCAGCCGCTTGATCCATCCCGCCGGGTCGAGCGAGCGCTCCTCGGAGAAGGCGCGGATGTCGGTCTCCAGGTCCTCCCGGATCAGCGGCAGCTCGACCACCTTGACCCGCGGGTCGACCTTCTCGGAGAGGGTGTGGTCGAGGCCGTACTCCCGTTCCCACGCCTCCTGGCAGATGGTGATGACGGTGATGTCCCAGCCCATGGCGACGAACTGGTTCGCCGTCTCGCGCAGCCGGTACGCGCTGCTCTTGGCCGCGGGCGGAAAGCCGATCGCCAGGTAGATGGCGTGCGGCCGCGGCCCGCCGCCGGACCGGGGGAGGGGGACAACTCGGTTGCTCATCGCAGGTAGCCGATCGTGAAGAGGGGAGGCGTCGTCATGCCAGGTGCCGGCGCAGCGTCTCGGCGACCCGGTGGGCTGCCCGCCCGTCGCCGTACGGGGTGCCGCGGGGCGCCTGCGGGGCGGGACGGGTCGCCGCCGCCGCCCACTGCGCACCCAGCTCGCGCGGGTCCGGGACGAGCATGTTCCAGCCGTCCGCGAGGGTCTCCACCCACTCCGTCTCGGTCCGCAGGGTGGTGCACGGGCGGTCCAGCAGGTAGGCCTCCTTCTGAAGGCCGCCCGAGTCGGTGACCACGCCGACGGAGCCCAGCACGGCGGCCACCATGGCGGCGTACGGCAGCGGACGGCCGGCGTGCAGCGAGCCCCGGGACAGCTTCAGGCCGTGCTCCTCGGCCCGGGCGACCAGCCGCGGGTGGGCCAGCAGCGCGACCGGCACGGGCAGGTCGGCCAGCGCGTCGAGCAGCGCGGCGAGCCGCTGCGGGTCGTCGGTGTTCTCCGCGCGGTGCAGGGTGGCCAGCAGGTAGGGGGCGTCCGGGTCGATCCCCTCGGGCAGGGCCGGCCGGGGCTGGCCGCCCTGCGACACGTCGTCCCGGACCCGCAGGCAGACGTCCACCATCACGTCGCCCACCAGGTGCGAGCGGGACGCCAGGCCCTCCGCCGCCAGGTGCCGGACCGCCTCCTCCGTGGGGGCGAGCAGCAGGTCGGCGGCGTGGTCGGTGAGCACCCGGTTGTGCTCCTCCGGCATGCGCCGGTTGAACGAGCGCAGTCCGGCCTCCAGGTGAGCCACCCGCAGGTGCTGCTTCACCGCCGACAGCGTGCCGGCCAGCGTCGAGTTGGTGTCGCCGTAGACCAGGACCCAGTCCGGCCGCTCGGCGGCCAGCACCGGGTCGAGCGCGGCCAGCGTGTTGCCCGTCTGCACGCCGTGGCTGCCGGAGCCGATGCCCAGGTGCACGTCCGGGTCGGGGATGCCGAGGCCGGAGAAGAACACGTCGGACAGGTCCGCGTCGTAGTGCTGACCGGTGTGCACGATCACGTGCTCGCACCCGTCCTCGGCGAAGGCCGCGGCGATGGGCGCCAGCTTCACCAACTGCGGTCGGGCGCCGACGATGCTGACGACCTTCACTGCGTGACTCCTCGTGATCTGCGACGGGGACTACGGGCGGACCGGGGGCCGCCGCCGGTGGCGGGGGTCGGGGTGCGCACCTCGACCGCCCGGAGCGACAGTTCAGCTGTTCCGGCGCCGGACCCTGGGCGGGCACGGGGACGACCACGGCGGACGACCAGGCCCGCCGACGCCGCGGGGACGTCCTTGCCGACCGCGGGAGCCCGGGTGACGGGCGGCGGCACTAGGAATAGTAGTGCCCCGACCGGCGCCCGGGCACGGACGCGGCCGCCGCCGGGCCGCGATGGTGCGCGACGCCACCGGGCGGTTCCGGTCATCGGCGCCCGGGCAGGCCGGAGGGCGACGAGCGACGTGGGACGGGACACAGCGCACCACCCTAACCGAAGCTCCCTGGTCCCCCGGCCCTCGCCGCCGGGGCGCGTGGGGTCGTCGCCCACCGTTCGCCGCACCGGGGGTGGATCTTCTCCGGCCGTTCACGGCCGGCCCCCGGGCCGGGCGCCGCCGTCGCCGCCCGCCGGGGCCGGGTGAGGCTGGCCGGAGCGGGCGAGGTCGCTTGCGTACACTACGGCGCCATGACCGCCTCGGGGCCTGACATCCGCACCAGCACGTCCGCCGCCGGCGACCCGGTGGCCGGCGCCACCGCCGGGGTCCCCGAGCGGTCCGAGCCGCCGGTCGACGCGGCGGAAGGCGCCGCCGCGGCCGCGGCCGGCCCCTCGCGGTGGCGGCGGCTGCGCCCGGACCTGCTGGTCGCCGCCGTCTACCTCGCCGGCGCCCTCTGGGTGACCGCCCGCGGCTGGCTGGACCACGGCGGCCGGCTGCTCGGCAGCCGCCCGAACGACCAGGGCTTCAACGAGTGGATGCTGGCCTACGCCGCGCACGCGGTCAGCCACCTGGAGAACCCGTTCTTCACCACGCTGCAGAACGCCCCGACCGGCATCAACCTGATGACCAACGTGGGGATGCAGCTTCCCGGCCTGGTCCTGTCGCCGTTCACCCTGTTGTTCGGCGCCTCCTTCTCGTACCTGCTGTTCATCACGCTCAACCTGGCCGGCACCGCGTACGCCTGGTACCACGTGCTCTCCCGGCACCTGGTGTCGTCCCGGGCCGCGGCCTTCGTCGGCGGCCTGTTCTGCGCCTTCGCGCCGGCCCTCGTCTCGCACAGCAACGGGCACCCGCACATCACCGCCCAGTGGCTGGTGCCGTTCATCCTGTGGCGGGTCGTGCGGCTGGCCCGTGACGGCCGCCCGGTCCGCGACGGGCTGGTGCTGGGCGGGCTCGTGGTGGCGCAGTTCTTCGTGAGCCTGGAGATCCTCTTCCTGGCGGCGCTCGGCTGCCTGATGATGGTGATCGGATACCTGATCTTCCGCCCCCGCGAGGCGCTGCGGCGGGCCCGGCCGCTGCTCGGCGGGCTCGCGATCACCGGCGTGCTGGTGGGAGCCGCCGCCGCGTACCCGCTGTGGATGCAGTTCGCCGGGCCGCAGCACCGGGTCGGGCACCCCGGCAACCCCGACGTCTACGCGCTGACCGTCGGCTCGTTCGTGCGCTACGCCACCGAGTCGGTGGCGGGCAGCCCCACCAGCGCGCTGCGCTGGGGCCCGAACACCACCGAGCAGTCGAGCTTCTACGGCTGGTCGGTGGTGGTGCTGGCGGTGGCCGCCTGCTGGTGGCTGCGCCGCGAGATCGTCGTCCGGGTGCTCGCCGTGGTGATCGCGATCTCCGCGGTCTTCTCGATCGGCACCACCTGGACCTGGGGCACCCGACGCACCGACGTGCCGGCGCCGTTCGCGCTGGTGACCGACCTGCCGGTGTTCGACTCGGTGGTGGTCTCCCGGTTCGCGCTGATCACGACGGCGGCGCTCGGCGTCCTGTTCGCGGTCTCCGGCGACCGGCTCGCCCGGCTGCGCGTGGGCGAGCCGGCCCAGGCCCGGCTGGTTCCCCGGCTGGCCGCGGTGGCGGCGCTCGCCGCCCTGCTGCCGATCCTGCCCACCCCGCTGGAGGCCCGCGGCCGGACGCCCGTCCCCGATTTCGTGACCAGCGGCGCGTGGCGCGACCACGTGGCACCCGGCCGCACCCTGGTGCCGGTTCCGGTCAGCGGGATGACCTCGCTCTACTGGAGTTCGGCCGCGCTGGCCGGCTTCGCCGTGCCGGAGGGCTACTTCCTCGGCCCCGTCTCCGCCACCGACGCCACCGGCCGCTGGGGCGTCGAGCCGCAGCCGACCGCGAAGCTGCTCACCGCCGTCTCGCGGGGTGAACGGGACACCGCGGTCGGCCCGGCCGACATCGCCCAGGCACGGTCCGACGTCCGGTACTGGAAGGCCGATGCCGTGGCGCTGCCCGACCGGGGCGCCCGCGGCCACGACAACCTGAAGATCGTGCTGGACGCGTTGTACGGCCCGGGACAGCGGGTGGACGACGTCTGGCTCTGGGACGTCCGGCCGTACACGCGGTGACGGGCGGGCGCGCCGTCACCGGCTGACGGTCACGGCGACCTCGTCCAGATCAGCAGCAGGTAGCCGCCGAAGTACGTGGAGAAGGCGGTCACCGCCACCAGCACGGTGACCGCCCGGGCCCGGCCGGCCCGGGCCAGACCGACGGCCGCCGGGAGCAGCAGCGCGAACGCCGGCAGCAGGAACCGCGCCTTGGAGTGGTAGTAGCCCGCCGAGCCGACCGTGGTGACCAGCAGCAACCCGCTGTACAGCAGCAGCTCCCACGGCTGCCGGTCGAGCAGGCTCAGCACGAGGAACACCACCGCGAGCAGCATCACCACGCTCACCACCAGCATCTGTGGCGCGGCCGGCTGCGCCAGCACCTCCCGCCCGCGCTGGAAGGTGTAGACGCCGAAGTCGAAGCTGCTGCCCCAACCGGCGGACTGGATGTGGAACCAGCCGTCCGGCCGCCCGGTCTGCGTGCCCACCCAGGCCAGGTAGCCGAGCCAGCCGGCCGGGGCGAGCAGCATGGCGACCCAGGGCCGCCAGCCGTCCCGGCGCCGGACGATCGCCACCAGCGCGGCCAACCCGACCACCGGGATCAGCGACGAGGCGGTCGGCCGGGTCAGACCGGCGAAGAGGCAGAGCACGCCCGCGGCGAGCCAGCGGCGGCGCAGCAGCGCGTAGAGCGTCCAGGCGGCCAGGGCGGTGAACAGCGTCTCGCTGTAGGCCATCGACTCCACGATGCCGTGCGGTAGCGCGGCCCAGAGCGCGGCGAGCAGCACTCCCGTGCGCCGGTCGTGCAGGTACGTCCCGATCGCGAACAGCCCCCAGGCGGCCGCCAGGCCGGCCAGCCAGGCCACGATCAGCGCCGCGTCGCGCGGGCTGAGCGGGGTGATCCGGTCCAGGCCGCCGATCAGGCCGGGGTAGAGCGGGAAGAACGCCATGTCGCTCTGTGTCCTGGCGTACCCGTCGTAGCCGTGCTGGGCGATCGAGAGGTAGTAGGTGGCGTCCGACCTGGTGAGCCGCTGACCCGGGGAGACGCCCGTGGTGCGGGCCCAGACGTAGACGGCCAGCACACCGATCAGGCGGATCACGGCATAGGCCGCGAGCGCGGGCAGCGCCTGCCGGGCGGCCGCCCGGAGCCGTCCGGCGAGGGTCGTGCGCCCCGGGGGCGGGCTCGCCGGCTCCGCGGACGGTGCCGGCGTGGGCCGGCTCGGTTCCTTGGTCGTCACCAGGTCCATGTTGCGATCCTGTCCGCGCTGAGCTGGGGTGATCCGACGGTCCGCCGGGGTTCGCCGGGGGGCTCGACGCCGGCCCGGCCCGCGAACGGACGGGGCCACCGGTCGTTGAACTGGATGGAGGGTAGCAACCGGCCCGCCAGGGCGCGGTGCGCCGACGGCGGCGGACCCTCCCGGCCGACGCGTTGTCGTAGACTCGCTCGGGTCCCGCGGGTGCGGTGCTGGCGACAACGGAAACGGGCAGGAATGGGATCTGACGGCACGACCGCCCCGGTGGCCACCCGGGGACGGGTCGTCATGCTGGTGGACAACGGGGTCATCGGCGACTCCCGGGTGCAGAAGGCCGCCCGCTCGGCGGCCGAGGCCGGCTGGGAGGTCGTCCTCCTCGGGCGCGCGCCCGTCGGGCAGCCGCAGCGCTGGCGACTCGGCGACGCCGAGGTCCGCCTGATCCCGATGCCCGAGCCGCTCGCCAAGCGCCGGCACGAGTTCCGCCGCGTCTGGCTGCGCCGGCCGCTCGCCTACCCGCCGTCCGGCGTCGCCGCCCACCGCACCCAGGCGATGAAGGCCTGGCGGGCCGACCTGGCGGTTCGGCGGGCCGCGCTGACCACGGCGGCCCGGGAGTCCGGCGCCGGCCGGCCGGGCGGCCTGCCCTGGGCGGCGCTGCGCGCCGAGGAGAAGCTCGCCGGCCTGACCCGCAAGTGGGTGGGTTTCCGCCACCGGCAGCTCAACCAGGCCCGGAAGCGCCGCAAGCTCCACGGCCCCTGGGACCGGGCGTACACGCTGTTCTGGCAGCGGCTGCGCGGCGACGGCGCCTGGCGCCGCCTCGAGCCGGGGCTGTGGGACTACGAGCTGGCCTACGGCCCGGTCGTCGACGAACTGGCCCCGGACCTGATCCACGCCAACGACTTCCGGATGATCGGCGTCGGTGCCCGCGCCAAGATCCGGGCCGCCGCCAAGGGCCGCCGGATCGCGCTGCTCTGGGACGCCCACGAGTACCTGCCCGGCGTGCAGCCGTGGCGGGACAACGCCCGCTGGCTGCCCGGCAACGTGGCCCACGAGCGGGAGTACGTGCCGTACGCGGACGCCGCGATGACCGTCTCCGGCGGCCTGGCCGACCTGCTGCGACGCGAGCACGGGCTGGCGGAGCGCCCGGCGGTGGTGCTCAACGCCCCCGCGGTGGACGAGCTGCCGGCCGACGCCGGCGAGCCGGTGCCGGACATCCGTGCGCTCTGCGGCATCGGGCCGGACACCCCGCTGCTGGTCTACAGCGGGGTGGCCGCCGCCAAGCGGGGCCTCGGCGTGATGGTCGAGGCGCTGCCCCGGCTGCCCGGGGCGCACGTCGCCCTCGTGGTCAACAAGCCGGCGTCGGCCTACGTCACGGGCCTGGTCGCGCGGGCCGGTGAGCTGGGCGTGGCGGACCGGGTGCACGTGCTGCCCTACGTGCCGCACCACCAGGTGGTCCGGTTCCTCTCCGGCGCGCAGGTCGGCGTCATCCCGATCCAGCACTGGCCCAACCACGAGATCGCGCTGATCACCAAGTTCTTCGAGTATTCACACGCCCGCCTCCCGCTGGTCGTCTCCGACGTGCAGACGATGGCGGAGACTGTCCGCGAGACCGGGCAGGGCGAGGTGTTCACGGCCGAGGACGTGGCCGACTTCGTCCGGGCGGTCACCGCGGTGCTCGCCGACCCGGCGCGCTACCGCGCCGCGTACGACCGGCCCGGTCTGCTGGCCGGCTGGACCTGGGAGGCGCAGGCGCAGGTGCTCGACGGCGTCTACTCCCGGCTGCTGCCCGACGCCCCGCCGCGCCCGGCGCCGGCCGGCGACCCGGCTCCGGCGTCGGTGGGGGTCGGCGCGTGAGCGCGCGGCCGGACGTGACGGTGGTCGTCGCCGTCTACAACACCATGCCGTACCTGACCGCCTGTCTGGATTCGCTGGTCGGGCAGACCATCGGGCTCGACCGGCTGGAGGTCGTCGCGGTCGACGACGGCTCCACCGACGGCAGCGGCGCGGAGCTGGACCGGTACGCCGCGCGCTACCCGGACACGGTCCGGGTGCTGCACCAGGCCAACTCCGGCGGCCCGGCCGCACCGAGCAACCTCGCCCTGGACCACGCCCGCGGCCGCTACGTCTTCTTCATCGGCTCCGACGACCACCTCGGCCCGGAGGCGCTGGAGCGGCTGGTGGCCGCCGCCGACCGGTGGGAGTCCGACGTGGTGCTCGGCCGGATGGTCGGCACCAACAAGCGCTACGTGCACCAGGCGGTCTACGCGAGCACCGAGGAACGACTCGACCTCTTCGACAGCGCGCTGCCCTGGTCGCTGTCGAACACCAAGCTGTTCCGGCGGGACCTGGTCGAGCAGCACGGCCTGCGGTTCCGCACCGACATGCCGATGGGCAGCGACCAGCCGTTCACGCTGGAGGCCTGCTTCCGGGCGAAGAAGATCTCCGTCCTCGCCGACTACGAGTACTACTACGCGGTCAAGCGGACGAACGCGCAGAACATCACCTACGCCAGCCGCTTCGAGGAGCGGCTGCGCTGCGCCGAGGAGCTGGTCGGCTTCGTGGCCGGGCTGATCGAGCCGGGCCCGCGCCGGGACGCCGTGCTGGTGCGCCACTTCAGCTGGGAGGTGGCGAAGCTGCTCCGGTCGGAGTTCCTGGATCTCTCCCCGGACGTCCAGCAGCACGTCCACGACCGGATCCGCAAGCTGGCCGAGGCGTACCTGACCGAGGGCGTCCTGGCCCGGATGGCGCCCGACCTGCGGCTGCGCCTCGCCGTCGCGCGCGACGGCGACCTGGCGCGGCTCGGTGAGCTGATCGGGCAGCAGGCCGACAGGGCGCTGCCCGAGGTCACCGTCGAGGACGACCGCTGGTACGCCCACCACGTCGGCTTCCGCGACCCGGCGTTCGGCTACCCCGACGACTGGTACGACGTCACCGACCAGGCCGCCAAGGTGCTGGCGAAGCTGACCGCGACCGAACTGGCCTGGGGCCGGGACGCCGCCGGCGCCCGGGCCCTGGTGGTCACCGCGCGCAGCCGCTGGGCGGAGCTGTCCGAGCTGGCCGCCGACGCGCTCCGGGTCAGCGTCGGCGAGTTGACGGGTGTCACGTCGGTCGCGCCCGACGGCACCGGTACCGTCGTACGGACGGACTTCGCGGTGGACCGGCTGCTCGCGGTCGTCGCGGCGAACGGGGAGCGTCGGGTGGTGCGCGCCGAGGTGACCGCGCTGGGCGGCACCGGCTCGGCGCCGCTGCGGACGGACCGGCGCGTCGCGGCACCTCGGCTGCTGGCCCGGCACGGCGTCCGGTTCCACCTCGTCACGCCCACCACCAACCACAAGGGCCAGGTGATCGTCGCGATCACGCCGGTGACTCCCGGTCGGTTCCTTGCCCGCCTGCGCCGAATCTGGCCCACTGGAGGAAAGTAGTTTCATGAACATCTGCGTCGTCGCGCTCGGCAAGATCGGTCTGCCGCTCGCCGTGCAGTTCGCCTCGAAGGGGCACCGGGTGATCGGTGCCGACGTCTCCGAGCGGGTTGTCGAGCTGGTCAACGACGGTGCCGTGCCGTTCCCCGGCGAGGCCGACCTGGACGTCAAGCTGAAGGAGGCGGTCGCCGCCGGGCTGCTGTCGGCCACCACCGACACCGCCGCCGCGGTCGCCGAGTCCGAGGCCGTCGTCGTGGTCGTGCCACTCTTCGTGGACGCCGAGGGCGTGCCGGACTTCGGCTGGATGGACGACGCCACCCGGGCCATCGCCCGCGGGCTGAAGCCGGGCACCCTGGTCAGCTACGAGACCACCCTGCCGGTCGGTACCACCCGCAACCGCTGGGCCCCGATGCTGGAGGAGGGCTCCGGCCTCACCGCCGGCCAGGACTTCCACCTGGTGTTCAGCCCGGAGCGGGTGCTCACCGGCCGGGTCTTCGCCGACCTGCGCCGCTACCCGAAGCTGGTCGGCGGCATCGACGAGGCGTCGGCCGAGCACGGCGTGCGCTTCTACGAGGCGGTGCTGGACTTCGACGAGCGGGCCGACCTCGACCGCCCGAACGGCGTCTGGGACCTCGGTTCGGCCGAGGCGTCCGAGCTGGCCAAGCTCGCCGAGACGACCTACCGGGACGTGAACATCGGCCTGGCGAACCAGTTCGCCCGGTTCGCCGACACCGTGGGCGTCGACGTCACCAAGGTCATCGAGGCCTGCAACACCCAGCCGTACAGCCACATCCACTCGCCGGGCATCGCCGTCGGCGGCCACTGCATCCCGATCTACCCGCGGATGTACCTGTGGAACGACCCGGCGGCCACCGTGGTCCGCTCGGCCCGCGAGGCCAACGCCGCCATGCCGGAGTACGCCGTCGACCTGCTCGCCGCCGCGTACGGGGACCTGACCGGGGTGGGCGTGCTGGTGCTCGGCGCGGCCTACCGGGGCGGCGTCAAGGAGACCGCCTTCTCCGGGGTCTTCCCGACCGTCGAGGCGCTGCGGGCCCGGGGCGCCGTCCCGTACGTCGCCGACCCGATGTACACCAACGAGGAGCTGGCCGCGCACGGCCTCCCCGGCTACGAGGGCGAGCCGGTCGGCGCCGCGGTCATCCAGGCCGACCACGCCGAGTACCGCAACCTCACCCCGGCCGACCTGCCGGGCGTGACGGTGCTGGTCGACGGCCGCCGGGTCACCGACCCGGCGCGCTGGACCGGCGTCCGCCGGGTGGTCATCGGCGGCTGACCCGTCCGTCGCCCGTGGGCCCCGGCCGTCCCGACGGCCGGGGCCCGCTGCGTCGCGCGGCCCGGCCGGCACCGCCCGTGAGGACCGTCGTCAGCCGTTCACCCGTCGGACACCCCGGCAATACTTGTGTTACTTGCCCCGTTTAAGGTCGCAGCTGCCCGGTATCGGACCAGATCGACGCCGGTGGGCAGACAGGGAGCGTGTCGTTGTTCAGCAGAGTACGGAGCCAGCAGGGTCTCGTCGTCGTCGGCCTGACGCTGCTCGGCTACGGGGTCATGGTCCTCTCCGGGGCCCTCGGGCTGGTGGTCCCGTACGCGGTCGCCGCCCTGGTCGTGATCGCCGGTGAGCTGAGCCTCGCCACCCGGTACACCGAGACCGGCGAGCTGCTCCGCAAGGCCGGCCTCGGGCTGGTCTTCCGGCGGCTGGTCCGCGACCTGTCCGTGGTGCTGCTGGTGGTCGGCACGGTCCGCCCCGGCGTGGGCGGCACCGTCGCGGTGCTGCTGCTGCCGGCCGCGCTCTGGACCGTCGCCGTCGGCACCACCGCGCTCACCAAGGTGGTCGACGGGCGGGCCGCCACCCCGGCGTTCACCCGCAACCTCGACCTCGGCACGCTGCGCCGGGTGCCGGTCCCGCCGGCCTGGGCGCGGTTCCTGGCCGGCCTGCGGCTGCCGCTGCTCAACGTGCTGCTGGTGCCGGCCGCCGTGGTGGCCGCGGTGGCCGACCGGATCGCCCCGGTGGTGGTCACCGGGCTGGTCACCCTGGCCGCCGGGCTGGTCACCGCCGCGGTGCTGGCGCTCACCTTCCTGCGCGGGCGCGGGAAGACCCCGGGGATCCTGCCCGCCGTGCACGACTGGATGGCCCGCGAGCGGCCCGAGGTGGCGCTCTACTTCGCCGGTCCGGCCAAGGACGTCTACCAGGCCAACATGTGGCTCGCCCCGGTCGAGGCGGCCGGCCGCCGCGCGGTGGTGCTGCTGCGCGCCGAGGACGCGTTCCACGAACTGGCCGACACCCGGCTGCCGGTGATCTGCGTACCGGCCGGGGTGGACTTCATGAACCTCGACTTCAGCTCGGTCCGGGTCGCCCTGTACGCGGCCAACGTCGGCGCCAACATCCACATGCTGCGCGAGCCGGGCGTGAAGCACGTCTTCGTCGGCCACGGCGACAGCGACAAGCAAGCCAGCGTCAACCCGTACAGCAAGGTCTACGACGAGGTCTGGGTGGCCGGGCCCGCCGGCCGGGAGCGGTACGCCCGGGCCGGGGTGGGCGTGCTGGACCGCGACATCGTGGAGATCGGCCGGCCGCAGCTCGCCGGGGTGCACACCTTCGGCTCCGGCGCGGCCGACCACGTCTTCACCGTCCTCTACGCCCCCACCTGGGAGGGCTGGCTGGACGACGACCCCTACCACACCTCGCTGGTGCTGATGGGGGAGCGGATCGTGTCCGGGCTGCTCGCGGCCGGCAACCTGCGGCTGATCTACAAGCCGCACCCGCTGACCGGCAGCCGCTCGAAGAAGGCCCGGGCGGTGCACGAGCGGATCGTCGCCCGGATCCGTGCCGCCGGCGGCCAGACCGACCCGGCCTCGCTGGACGGCACCGCGCACCTGGTGGTCACCGGCCGGACCCCGGCCCTGTTCGACTGCTTCAACGTCACCGACCTGCTGGTCAGCGACGTCTCCAGCGTGGTCTCCGACTTCGTGCAGAGCGAGCGGCCGTACGTGGTGGCCAACCCGGCCGGCCTGCCGGAGGACGAGTTCCGCCGGACCTTCCCCACGGCGCGGGCGGCGTACCTGCTCTCCGCGGACTGCGGTGAGCTGCCGAAGGTCCTCGCCGTCACCCGGGCGGGCGACGACCCGATGACCGAGGCGCGGCGGGAGCTGAAGGAGTACCTGCTCGGCCCGGCCGGGTCGAACCCGATGGACCGGTTCCGGGACGAGGTCGGCCGCCTCTGCGGCTGACCGCCGACACCGAACGTGCGGGGGCGACGACCGGTCCGGTCGTCGCCCCCGCCGCGTGCTCAGCCCTGGTACGGCGGGTTGTCCACGTCCCGGGAGACGACCTCGCCCTTCTCGTCCACCCAGCCCTTCGGCCGGGCCGGGTTACCGGCCACCAGCTGGTACGGCCTGACGTCCTTGGTCACCACCGAGCCGGCGGCGATCATGGCGTACTCGCCGACCTCGATCCCGCAGACCAGGGTGGCGTTGGCGCCGATCGAGGCGCCCCGGCGGATCATGGTCGGGGTGATGGTCCAGTCCGGGTTCTGCGCGCGCGGGCGGAAGTCGTTGGTGAACACCGCGCACGGGCCGACGAAGACCTCGTCCTCGATGGTCACACCCTGGTAGACCGAGACGTTGTTCTGGATCTTCACGCGGTCGCCGACGGTCACGTTCGCGTCGACGTACACGTTGCGGCCGATCACGCAGCCGGCGCCGACCTGGGCGCTCGACCGGACGTGGGCCAGGTGCCAGACCTTGGTGCCGTCGCCGACCTTGGCGCCGGCCTCCACGTCGGCCGTCGGGTGGACGAAGACGGAGGCGGACCGGTCGTTGGTGTCAGTCATGTCAACTCGCATCGTCGCAGGGCGCGTCGTCGCGCCGTCGGTGCCCGACGGTCGCGCCGGCTGACCGCCGCGCGCCCGGCCGGGCCAGGACCACCCGGCCGCGCCGGGCTACCGGAGCCGGCGCGCGGGCTCGACGCAGCATAGCGAGCCGTCAGGCCACCAGCTCCGCCACCGCGTCGGCGGCGGGTCGGTCGGCGGGCAGCGGATGCGCGGCCACCACCGCGTCGACCGGCAGCGCCGCGTAGAGGTGCGGGAAGAGCGCGCCGCCCCGGGACACCTCCCAGCGCAGCGCGTCGCCGAGCCGCGCCTCGTCCACCGCGAGCACGGTGAGACCGGTGACCCCGGCGAAGACCCGGCGGGCGGTCTCCACCACCTGGTCGGCCGCGGAGAGGTGGACGTAGCCGTCCTGGCGGTCCATCGCGGTGCCGGTGAACCGGCCGGCCGCCTGCGCCTGCTCCCACTCGCCGTTGGTCAGAATCTTGTAGATCACCACCGCAGCCTAGGTCCCCGCCGCCGGTCGCGGCGGGCCGGTTCGCGGGTACGCCCGCGTCCGTGCGCGGGAGCCGGCATGCTCGGATCGGACGGCCGCCGAGGGAGGGCGATGAAGAGCTACGACGACGAGTGGACCGACGGCGAGCGGGCGGTCTACGACGAGTGCTACCAGGCGGGCACGGAGTGGGCGGACGACCCCGACACGCCCTCCGACGACGTCCAGCAGGTGATCAACATGGCCGAGGCGGACGACGACACCTTCGGCGACGCCGAGATCGACTTCCCGCCGCTTGTCGACGCCGTCACCCAGGCCACCGGCGAGAACCTGACGAGCGTGCCGGCCAGCCACGCCGACCCGGGCTTCCGGGGCTTCACCGACGGTGTCCGCGACGCCACCGCCGACGAGGTCTTCGGTCTCTGACCGGGCACCGGCCCTCCCGTCCCGCTCGTCCGTCTGCCACCATTCGCAGGGCAGCACGTCGAGCGGATGGAGGCACGGGTGCGGATCCTCCTGGTCGAGGACGATCGTCGGGTGGCCGCCGCCCTGTCGTCAGCGCTGACCCGGCGCGGTTACGAGGTGGAGCACGCCGCCACCGTCGAGGCCGCGCTCTCGGCCGCCCCCTGCGACCTGGTGCTGCTCGACCTGACCCTGCCCGACGGTGACGGCACCGACCTCTGCCGGGAGCTGCGCCGGCGCAGCAGCCAACTCGGCATCATCGCGGTGACCGCCCGCGGTGAGGAGCGGGACCGGGTGCTCGGGCTGCGACTGGGCGCCGACGACTACGTGGTCAAGCCGTTCTCGATGGTGGAGCTCCAGGCCCGGATCGAGGCGGTGCTGCGCCGGGCCGCGCACACCGTGCCGGAGCGCAACCTGATCGAGGCGGGCGTGGTCCGCATCGACGTGGGCGGCCGGACGGTGACCGTGGCGGGCCGGCCGGTGGCGCTCACCCGCAAGGAGTTCGACATCCTGCTCTCCCTGGCCCGCCAACCCGGGGTCGCCGTGCCGCGCGACCGGATCCTGCTCGACGTCTGGGGCACCACCTGGGCCGACCGGCACACCGTGGAGGTGCACGTCGGGTCGCTGCGCGGCAAGCTCGGCGACCCGACGCTGGTGGAGACCGTCCGCGGGGTCGGCTACCGGCTCCGCGGCGAGTGAGGGGGCCGCCGTGCGCCGCCGGCTGGTGATCAGCTACCTGCTGTTGATGGCGCTGGTCCTGCTCGCCCTGGAGACACCGCTGGCGGCCACCCTGGCCACCCGGGAGACCGACCGGGTCCGCGCCGACCGGCTCGCCGACGCCACCCGGTTCGCCTCACTGGCCGGCCCGGCGCTGCGCGGCGGCACCCCGGGCCCGCTGGACGGGGAACTGGCCGCCTACGACGACCTCTACGGCGTCGGCGCGGCCGTGGTGGACCGGGACCGCCGGACCGTGGCCGCGTCAGCGCGCTGGGAGTTCGGCGCGGGCACCGACCCGGCCCTGGACACCGCGCTGGCCGGGCAGCAGTTCAGCGGGCCGGAGTCGGTCTGGCCCTGGGTGGACGGCCCGGTGGTGGTGGCGGTGCCGATCAACGACGGCGGCGAGGTGCTCGGCGCGGTGGTCACCACGACGCCGGCGGCCAAGGTGCGTCGCACCGTCACCGCCTGGTGGCTGCTGCTCGCCGGGATCGGCCTGCTCGCGGTGCTGGCCTGCATCTCCCTCGCGTTCGGGCTGGCCGGCTGGGTGCTGCGCCCGGTCACCGAGCTGGACGCGGTCACCCACGAGATCGCCGAGGGGCACCGGCGGGCCCGGGTCCGCCCCCGGCTCGGCCCGCCCGAGTTGCGCCGGCTGGCCACCAGCTTCAACGACATGGCCGACGCGGTCTCCGACGTGATGGACCGGCAGCGGGCGTTCGTCGCGCACGCCAGCCACCAGCTGCGCAACCCGCTCACCGCACTGCGGCTGCGGGTGGAGGAGCTGGGACCGAGCCTGACCGACTCCGACGGCCGGGCCGAGCACCGGCTCGCGCTGGAGGAGACCGACCGGCTGGCCACCGTGCTCGACGGGCTGCTCACCCTGGCCCGGGCCGAGCGGGAGGAGAACCAGCGGGTCACCGTGGACGCCGCCGAGATCGCCGCCTCCCGGGTCTCGGCCTGGCTGCCGCTGGCCCGGCACCGGTCGGTCACCCTCACCCTCGACCCGACCGGGGCGCCCGCGTACGTTCGGACCGTGCCGACCGCCATCGACCAGGCGCTCGACGCGCTTATCGACAACGCCGTGAAGTTCAGCGGCGCCGGGGGAGCGGTGACGGTGACCGTACGCCCGGCCGACGGCGGTACCGCGCTGGAGGTGCGGGACACCGGCCCCGGCATGACGGCCAGCCAGCTCGACCAGGCCACCGAGCGGTTCTGGCGGGCCCCCGACGTGCAGAACGTGGACGGCGCCGGGCTCGGGCTGACCATCGTCGCCGTGCTGGTCGACGCCTCCGACGGCCGGCTGACCATGCGCCAGGGCGAGCCCCGCGGGCTGATCGCCGAGCTGTGGTTCCCGGCCCCGGACGAGGTGGCCGAGGCGGACGAACCCGCTCCGGCGTTCGACGACGGCCCGGTCGAACGGGCCGGCTCCGAGGCGGCGCGGCGCTGACGCCGGCTCAGGGCTTGGTGGCCCGGTACCAGTCGGCCGCGCCCGGGTGCAGCGGCAGCGGGGTGGTGACGATCGCCGCCCGGGGACTCATCCGGCCGGCGGCCGGGTGTGCGGCGGCCAGCTCCTCCCGGCGCTCCATCAGCAGCCGGGTCACCTCACGCACCAGCGCCGCCGGCAGGTCGGCGCGGACGATCAGGTAGTTCGGGTTCGCCACCGTGCTGACCGGGTCCGCCCCGTAGACCGAGCGGGGAATGTCCCGGGTCACGTAGACCTGCCCGTACCCGCGGCGCAGCGGCTCGGTCCACTCGCCCAGGTCGACCATCCGCACGGAGGTGTTCCCGGCCAGCTCCGCGACGCCGCGGACCGGCAGGCCGCCGGAGAAGAAGAAGGCGTCGATCCGCCCGGCGCGCAGCGCCGCCACCGAGTCGTCCAGGCCGAGCTGCTCCCGGTGGACCGCGTCGCCCAACTGGGCCACGTCCAGCAGCCGGGAGGCGGTGACCTCGGTGCCGGAGCCGTCGGCGCCCACCGACACCCGCCGCCCGCGCAGGTCGGCCAGGGTGCGCACCGGGCCGCCGGCGGTGGTGACCAGGTGCAGCAGGTCGTCGTAGACCCGGGCCACGGCGAGCACCGTGGGGTGCTCCGGGGCGCGCGGCGGCAGGACGTCGGCCTGGGTGAAGCCCAGCTCCGCCTCGCCGGAGCCGACCAGCCGGACATTCTGCGCGGACGCCGCGGTGACCACCACGCTGGCCTGCACGCCGGGCAGCTCGCGGTTGAGCAGGGCGGCCAGCGACTGGCCGAAGGCGTGGTAGACCGCGGTGGGGCTACCCGTGGCGATCCGGATCCGCACCGGCTCGGCGGGCTCGTCCCGACAGCCGGCCAGACCGGCCACGAGCAGCAGCAACAGCGCGAGCGGTGCGGCGGTCCGGCGCCGGCCGCGCACAGACCAGTGTCGGCTCACGGGCTGCACTCTGCGCCGTGGAGCACCCGCCGCGCAAGCCCGGCCGCCCGGCGCCGCTCCGGCGGCCGTGCGGTGACCGCGGATCGGGCTGGGACGCGCCGGGAAGTTCGGTCAGCAGGCCGCCGCCGGGGCGAGCGCGGCGCTCTCGGTGATCCGCACCCGGTGTGCGCCGTTGGCCACGCTCACCAGGAAGCAGCCCGCGCCGGGCCGGAGCGCCGCCGGGACCTCCAGCAGCGCCGCGCTCCGGACCAGCACCGCGGCCAGGTCCCGGTCGGCCAGCCGGATGCCGAGGCTGTGCCGGCGCACGTGCCGCCCGCCGGCCAGCAGCGCCGCCCGCCACGCCGCGGCGGCCAGCCGGGGACGCCACACCCGGCGGGCCGTGGAGGCGCCGGGGAAGGGGCCGCCCAGCAGCTCCCGGCGGCCCTGCCGCCAACCCGCCTCCAGCAGGGTCGCGTACGCCGGCCGGTGCTCCCGGGGCACCGACAGCCGGTGCAGCTCGTACCGGCGGCGCAGGCCGCCCGTGGTCAGCTCGTGCTCCACCGGCACGTCCAGCCGGAGCAGCAGCTGCCGCATCCGGTGCGCCGCGTCCTCGCGGTTGAACTCGGCGATCCCGCCCCGGTACCGCCCGACATCCGTGCGGCGGGCGTCGGCGGCCGGGGGCGGGGTGCAACGCACCAGGCAGGCGACCTCGAACGCGTCGGCCAGGGTGAGCCAGTCCAGCGGCGGGGGCGGCGACGACTGGCGGGGCCGGTCGAGCAGGGTTGCGGACTCGGGGGCCATCGGAACAGCTCCTTGGTCGGTGGCGGGGTTCCCTAACCGTGACCCGCGCCGTCCGCGCCGCGAAACCGCTGCGCCCGAGCCTTGAGCAAAATTTGCGGCAACCCGCCCTCAGAGCTCGGTGACGACCACGTCCACCAGGCGGGGCCGGCCGGCCGCCCGCGGCTGCTCCTCGACGGCGTACTTCAGCTCGCGCAGCGCCCCGATCAGCGCGTCCGCGGTCCGGGGCCGGGCCCCGGCGGTGAGCAGGTCGCGGACCAGCCGCCCCTTGGTGGCCTTGTTGAAGTGGCTCACCACCGACCGGGTCGGCACCCCGCCCACCTCACGCTCGTGCAGCACCCGCACGGTGACGGTGCGTTCGGCGACCGCCCCGCGCGGCGCCCAGGTGGCCGCGTACGCGCCGGAGCGCAGGTCGAGCACCGGACCGTTCCCGGCGGCCGTCGCCATGGCCTCCGCCAGCGCGGTGCGCCAGTACGCGGACAGTGCACCGATCCCCGGCAGGCGCGCCCCCACCGGGCAGCGGTATGGCGGGATCCGGTCGGTGAGGCGTACCGCGCCCCAGAGGCCCGAGCTGATCAGCACCGAGCGGCGGGCCAGCCGCTCCGCCGCCGGCGGCAGCGTGGCCAGGTCGAGCGCCTCGTAGAGCACCCCGGTGTAGATCCGCCCGGCCGGCGCGGTGGCCGCCGCCCGCAGCCGCGCGTTGCGTCGCAGCTCGCCACGCTGCCCCTCGCTCAGGCCGAGCGCGTCGCGGGCCGCCGCCTCGTCCGGGCCGGCGCAGAGGTCGACCAGGGCGGCCAGCACCTCCTCCCGGGCCGGGTTCAACTCGGGCAGGGAGAGCTTCGCGAGGTCCAGCCGCCGGCCCGTGCCGGCCTCGGCCTTCCCCTCGGACGGGGGCAGCAGGATGAGCACCGGCACAGCGTACGGGCCGGGCTCAGCGCCACGGCCGCACGGCGCTCTCCGGGTGGTACACGCGATAGCCGCCGGCCTCGGCGACCACGGCCGCGTCGGCCCGGTCACCGAGCAGCCGGCGCAGCCCGCGCTCCGCCGACGAGCCGGCGGCCACCACGTACCCGGGCCGGGCCGCCCGCCCCACCCGCTTCCAGTACGCCGGGTAGCGGTTCTGCCCGGGGGTCAGGTTCCCGTCGAGCACCCCACAGACCACCGCCTCGCCGGTGTTGAAGATCAGCCGGTTGCAGGTCCAGTAGTCCGTGTACACCTCGTGCAGGCCCACCCGGCGCACCGCGTCGGCCAGCTCCCGGGCCCGCCGCTCCTCGGCGCGCAGCGCCGGGGTTGTCGCCACGAACATCACCGTGCCGGCCAGCACGGCGGCGGCCAGCGCGGCCAGCACCAGCCCGGCGAGCGCGCCGCCCAGCCGGGCCGCCACGCCCGCCGTGGCCCGCACCGCGTGCGCGGCGGCCAGCCAGAGCGGCCAGAGCACCGCCGGCAGCGAGATCTGGAGCACCGACAGGTAGCGGGAGTTCCCCAGCGGGTCGGTCGCGGCCAGCGGGCTGCGCACGTACGCGAGAAGGGTCAACGCGGCCCCGACGACCAGGGCGAGGACGGCCGCGGCCCGGACCCGCGCGGGCGGATCCGGGGCCCGGCGCCAGGCGACCAGCGCGAGCCCCGCGGCGGCCACCAGCAGGACCGGGTAGAGCACCCCGAACCACTGCGCCCAGCGGGCGCAGCCGTCCATCGGGCAGAGGCCGGAGGCCAACGGCACCCCCTCCAGCAGCCCGCCGTGCACCCGCTCCCACCAGGACGGGGCCGCGCCGTCCTTGGTGCTGATCTCCCGGAACACCGACAGCGAGTCCTGGCCGTCCGGGGCGACGAGGTTGTCCTTCACCATCGGGGCGACCCCGACCAGGAAGCCCGCCACCAGCAGCACCCCCGGCCAGCCGATCAGGTCCCGGGGCGCGGCCAGGAGCAGCACCAGCCCGGCGACCGCCAGGTAGGGCGCGATCAGCCAGTCCGACCAGAGCGCCACCCCGGCCAGCAGCCCGAACAGGCCGGTGGCCAGCCAGCGGTGCCGCACCCGGCGCTCGCCCAGGGCGACCGCGATCAGCACCATCGCCAGCACCGCCGGTTTCACCTCCGGCCGGCCGCCGACCACGGTCAGCTGGTCGCGGACCACCCGCTCGGAGCCGAGCGCCAGCACGCCCACCACGAGGGTGGCCAGCCAGGGGGAGAAGAGCCGGCGGGTCAACCGGTACGCCAGCCACAGGAAGACCGCGTAGAGCGCCACCAGCGGCAGCCGCAGCAGTGGCCAGCTCGCCCCGCCCCAGCCGACCAGCGGGGCCGCCAGGTAGGACTCCAGCAGGCCCATGTAGCGCTGGCCGTAGAGGAAGACCGGCCGCTCGTCGCCGGTGGCGATGTGCAGGGCGGCCAGGCCGAACATCGCCTCGTCGCTGTTGGAGGTGGGCAGGGTGAGCAGCGTCAGCACCAGCCGGTAGCCGACCCCGGCCGCGCCGAGCAGCAGCGCGACCAGCGCCGGCCGGTCCAGCGCCGGACGCCACCGTCCCGGGTCCCGCTCTGGTGTCGACACGACCAACGCCCCCGTCGTCGCCTCGACCGCAGTCTGTCACGCCCCGTGGCGGGCGGCGGGTGGATCGGCGCACACCACTCGCGTGGCCGGTCCGCGCGGGTTGTGGCAGGGTGACAGCGTGCCACCCACACCACCCGACCAACTGGCCGTGCCGCAGCTGCACCGGGCCGCGCGCATCGAGGACGCCCTCCACAACCTGGTGGAGCGCCGGCTGCGGCGCACCGGGTGGCAGGTCAACATCATCGCGTACGCCGGGTACGGCGCCCCCGGCTGGGCGCGGGTGCTCTGCCGGGTGCTGCTCGGCCGCCCCGACACCCGCCAGCGCGGCCGGCTGGAGAAGGTCCGGGGCTGGCGGAGCTTCACCACCCTGCCCGCCAAGTACGCCACGGTCACCATCGAGGCCGGCGGCGTACGCCAGGAGACGACCGCGGACCGCAGCGGCTTCGTGGACACCGTCATCAAGGCCGACTTCACCCCGGGCTGGGGCTGCGTACGCCTGAGCGTGGCCGACGCCGAGCCGGTGGAGGCGCTGGTCCGCATCCTCGACCCGGAGGTCCGGTTCGGCATCCTCTCCGACATCGACGACACGGTCATGGTGACCGCGCTGCCCCGGCCGCTGCTCGCCGCCTGGAACACCTTCGTCCTCGACGAGCACGCCCGGGCCGCCGTCCCCGGCATGGCGGTGCTGTACGAGCGCCTGGTCACCGCCCACCCCGGCGCCCCGGTCTTCTACCTCTCCACCGGCGCCTGGAACGTCGCGCCGACGCTTACCCGGTTCCTCTCCCGGCACCTCTACCCGGCCGGGCCGCTGCTGCTCACCGACTGGGGGCCGACCGCCGACCGCTGGTTCCGCAGCGGCCGGGAGCACAAGCGGGCCACCCTGGCCCGGCTGGCCCGGGAGTTCCCCGACGTCCGCTGGCTGCTGATCGGCGACGACGGGCAGCACGACCAGGAGATCTACCGCGAGTTCGCGGCCGCCCACCCGGACAACGTGGCCGGGGTGGCGATCCGCCGCCTCTCGCCCACCCAGTCGGTGCTCGCCGGCAGCCTGCCCGCCCCGCAGGGCCGCCCGTCCGCCGGCCCGGTGGGCCAGAAGTGGCTGGCCGCCCCGGACGGCGCCGGCCTCTGGAAACTCCTCCGCGAAGCCGGCCTGGTCTGAGCCTTCGCGCCCGCCTCCCCGCCTCCCCGCCGCGTCGATCATGAGGTTGACGGCGAAGTGGATCTCCTTGGGTGCCGTCAACCTCATGATCGACGGGGTGGGGTCAGCCGCTACGGGCCCACCCTGGAGACCGTCGCCGACGGCGTCCGCGTCGTGTCGGGTCCAGGTCGGGTTCGTCATGCTTCCGGGTGCGCTGTGGAAAGATCTTGGACAGTTGCTGTTCGGTGCGGACGGTAAGTGTCCAAGATCCGGGGGATCGGCGTTCGGGAGCGTCCGGGTAGCGCCCCTTGGCGGTGGCCGCGGAGTGGATCCGGGGCGGGGTGGAACGCCGGAGGCCGCGCATGCCCGAGTCGGTGTCGTCCCGGATCCCCGGACAGCGATGCCCGCGTCGGCGTGGACGTCGCTGTCCGGGGGGCGTCATGCTTCGCTCCGGTCACGCCCGCGTGGGCGCCGAAGTCCCCGTCGGGTCATCCGTGGCGCCGGTCCCGCCCCGGGTCAGCGTCGATGTCTGGGTCGGTCATCTGTTTGCCCCGGTCATGGCCGCGCCGGCGTCGGGGTCGGTCATGCCGTCGTCCGGGTCTTCCGTGGCGGGGCCGGATTCGGCTGAACCCGCAGGGCCGCTGCCCTTGCCGTCCGCCGCGCCGTCCTGCTGGCCGGGGTCGTTGCCCGTGCCGCTGTCGGCTCCCTGGCCCGGGTCGGCCGGGGCGCAACCCGGCACGCTCGGGTCGGCCACCATGTAGACCTGCCCCTGGCCGGCCTGGTCCATGCCTTCACCGGCCGCGCCCTGGCCGGCCTGGTTCATGCCCTTGTCCTGGCCGGGGGCCTCGTCCCTGCCCTGGCCGACGCCCTTGCCCTGGCCCTGACCCATTCCCTGGCCCTGGCCCTGGCCCATTCCCTGGCCCTGGCCCTGGCCCATGCCCTGGCCAATGTCCTGGCCCTGGCCGCGCTGGTCGCGGGCGGCCTGGCGGGCGGCGCGGAGCTGCTGGACGATCGCCCGGAGCTGCTGGATGCGCGCCCGGATCTGCTGAAGCCGCTGGGCGACCTGCTTCCCGGCGGCTGCACCCTGCTGCCCGTCCGCCGCCTGATCACCGTCCGCGGCCTCGCCGCCGTCCTGTTGCCCGTCGGCCCCCTGGTCACCGTCGGCCGCCTGGTCAGCGTCGGCCGCCTGACTTCCGTCCGCGGCCTGGTCGTCGTCCTGTTGCCCGTCGGCCGCCTGCCCGTCCTGCCCGGCCGCGCCCTGCTGATCGGCTGCCGCCCCGGCGTCGCCGTTCTGCTGGCCCGCGCCTTCCTGCTCGCCGGCACCCTGCTCGCCGCCCGGCGCCTCGCCCGCCTGCTGGTCGTCCTGGCCGTCGCCCGCCTGCTGGTCGTCGTCGGCCTGCTGGGCCGCCTGCACGATGGCGGCGATCTGCTCCAGCAGTCCACCGATCGCGTTGATGATGGCGGCGGCCCGGTCCGCGCCACCCGCCGCGCCGCCTCCGCCAGCCTTGTCTGCTCCACCGGCGTTGCCGGGTCCGCCAGCCTTGTCGGCCCCACCGGCGTTGCCGGCTTCACCTGCCCCACCGGCGTTGCCGGCTCCACCTGTCCTGTCGGCTCCAGAAGCCTTGCCCGGCCCGCCGGCGTTGCCGGCCGCGCCGCCCGCTTCCCCAGGTGCCCCGGCCCCTTCGGCCGCCGCTCCGGGTGCCCCGGCTCCGCCGGCCGCAGCCCCGCCAGCCCCCGCCGCTGAATCCTGGGCGCCCTGCACGATGCCGCGTACCCCGCCGACGAGGCCGGCGAGCTGTTTCACGCGCGCCTCGGTCACCCGCGGGTCGACGAGCTGGCCGGAGCGCTCGCCCCTCATCTGCTCGGTCACCGCCCAGGCCCGGTTGAGCTGGGTGGCCGTCGCCTGCTCCCACGGCACGCTGGGGCAGGCCGCCCCGGCCACGTCGACCGTGCCGGTGCAGCCGGCGGCGGCCCGGCGCTGCTGGATGAGGTCGACCACGGCCTGCCGGTTGGCGATCCGGGCCGCCGAGTTGGCGTCCGGGTCGCGGCGCTGGGCCGCGATGAAGGTCAGGTTGTTGCGCAGCGCGTTGTCCAGGCCCTGGCAGTTCTCGGCGGCCTGACCGACCCCGGTCGCGACCGCGAAGGCCGTCCCGGCGGTCATCGCCAGCGCCACCCCGCCCGCGATCTTGCGGTTCCGGGACGGGCCCGCCGTCCCGCGTCGCCTGGTTGTGCCTCTGCTCCACGCCATCGAAGCTCCTCCGCCTCGTCCGTCACGGGTGTCCGGCATCCGTCCAGCGGTACGGAGGGTGACACGCGTCCGTTCAGGTCGGTCGCGGCTCCGCGCGACATCTCCACGCAGCGTAGGGATCTCGGGCGTTGGCGCTACTCTCCGCGCATGTCGCGGGGCGGCGTTCAGAAATCTTGGCGAGTTACCGTCCGCTACGAACGGCAACTCTCCAAGATCGGAACAGCGAGCTTCGGGCAGCGAGCGACGAGCAGAGAGCAAGGGGCAGCGGGGCAGCGAGCAGCGGGCGGCGGTGTTTGTGGCTCAGGCGGGGCGGAGCCAGAGGACGCCGAGCGGTGGCACCCGCAGCGCCGCGGACGCCGGCATGCCGTGCCACGGCACGCTCTCGGCCTGCACCGCCCCCAGGTTGCCCACGCCCGAACCCCCGTAGTGGTGGGCGTCGGTGTTGAGCACCTCGGTCCAGGTGCCACCGGCCGGCAGGCCGACCCGGTAGCCCTCCAGCGGCAGCGCGGAGAAGTTGGCCACGCAGACCAGGGTCTGGCCGTCGGGGGCGATCCGGGTGAAGGAGACGCTGTTGTTGGCGACGTCGTCTCCGGCGATCCAGCGGAAGCCGGCGGGGTCGGTGTCCTGCGCCCAGAGCGCCGGGGTCTCCCGGTAGACCCGGTTCAGGTCGCCGACCAGGCGCTGCACGCCGGCCCGCGCCGGGTCGTGCAGCAGGTACCAGTCGAGGCCGCGCTGCTCGCTCCACTCGCGGTCGTCGGCGAGTTCGCAGCCCATGAAGAGCAGCTGCTTGCCGGGGTGCGCCCACATGTACGCCAGCAGCGCCCGCACGTTGGCCAGCCGCTGCCAGGTGTCGCCGGGCATCTTCCCGGCCAGGGAGCCCTTGCCGTGCACCACCTCGTCGTGGCTGATCGGCAGCACGTAGTTCTCGCTCCAGGCGTACGCCAGGGAGAAGGTGAGCTGATGGTGGTGGTGCTGCCGGTAGATCGGGTCCTTGGAGGTGTAGAGCAGGGTGTCGTGCATCCAGCCCATGTTCCACTTGAAACCGAAGCCCAGCCCGCCCTCGGCGGTGGGGCGGGTGACGCCCGGCCAGGCGGTGGACTCCTCGGCGACCATCACCACCCCGGGGTGGTGCTTGTAGACGGTGGCGTTGACCTCCTGGAGGAAGGCGATGGCCTCGAGGTTCTCCCGGCCGCCGTGCACGTTGGGCGCCCACTGGCCCTCCTGGCGGGAGTAGTCCAGGTAGAGCATCGAGGCGACCGCGTCGACGCGCAGCCCGTCGACGTGGAACTCGTCCAGCCAGTAGAGGGCGTTGGCGACCAGGAAGTTGCGCACCTCGCGGCGGCCGAAGTCGAAGACGTAGGTGCCCCAGTCGGGGTGCTCGCCGCGGCGCGGGTCGGGGTGCTCGTAGAGCGGGGTGCCGTCGAAGCGGGCGAGGGCCCACTCGTCCTTGGGGAAGTGCGCCGGCACCCAGTCGAGGATCACCCCGATGCCGGCCTGGTGCAGCCGGTCGACCAGGTGGCGGAACTCGTCGGGGTCGCCGAAGCGGGCGGTGGGGGCGTAGTAGCCGGTGACCTGGTAGCCCCAGGAGCCGCCGAACGGGTGCTCCATCACGGGCAGGAACTCGACGTGGGTGAAGCCCAGTTCGGTGACGTACGCGGTGAGCTGCTCGGCCAGCTCCCGGTAGGTGAGGCCGGGCCGCCAGGAGCCGAGGTGCACCTCGTACACGCTCATGGGCTCCTGGTGCGGCTGCCGGCGGGCGCGGCGGGTGAGCCAGTCGGCGTCGCCCCAGGCGTACCGGGAGTGGTGGACCACGGAGGCGGTGGCCGGCGGCACCTCGGCGCGGGCCGCGAAGGGGTCGGCCTTGTCCCGCCAGTGCCCGTCGGCGCCGAGGACCCGGTACTTGTACCGGCTGCCGACGGAGGCGCCGGGGACGAAGACCTCCCACACCCCGCTGGAACCGAGCGAGCGCATCGGCCAGCCGTCGTCCGGCCCCCAGCCGGTGAAGTCGCCGACCACCCGGACCCCGCGCGCGTTGGGCGCCCAGACGGTGAACGCCACGCCCTCGTCGAAGACCCGGGCGCCGAGCGCCTCCCAGAGCCGCTCGTGCCGTCCCTCGCCGATGAGGTGCAGGTCCAGCTCGCCGAGGGTGGGCGGGTAGCGGTACGGGTCGTCGTGCACGGCGCCGTCCACCTCGACCCGGTAGTCGAGCACCTCGCCGGGCAGCACGGCCTCGAAGACGCCCACGTCGTGGACCCGCTTCATGGGGTGCCGCTCGTCGCCGGCGAGCACGGCCACGTCGGCCGCGCCCCGGCGCATGGTGCGGATGGTGGTGCGCCCGTCGGCGGGGTGCGCGCCGAGCACGGCGTGCGGGTCGTGCGCCTGGCCGGCGATCAGCTGCTCCATCGTGCGTCGTCCTTCGCGGCCGGTGCGGTCGGGGCGGTGCCGCCGGAGAGGTCGGCGGGTACGTCTTCGACGGTCAGGTCGGCCGCCGCGGGAGCCGGCGGCGCGGGCTCGGGCTCGGCCGGGGCGGGCCGTCGCACGGTGAACACGTGCGCGGGCTGCAGGTACGGGTCGAGCCGCACGGCGTTGCGCTGCCCCCAGTCGTACTCGGCGCCGGTCAGCTCGTCGCGCACGGTGAACCGCTCGTGCCAGTCGAAGCCGAGCGCCGGCATGTCCAGGGTGGTGTTGCCCCACTGGACGGAGCGGGAGTCGAACGAGCAGATCGCGATGACCGTGTTGCCGGTGTCCGGGTCGTGCTTGGACCAGCAGAGCAGCGCCGGGTTGTCGATGTCGTGGAAGCGCAGGGTGCGCAGCCGGTGCAGGGCGGGGTTGTCCCGGCGGACCCGGTTGAGGGTGGCGATGAACGGGGCGAGCGAGCGGCCCTGTGCCTGCGCGCCGGCCCAGTCGCGGGGGCGCAGCTCGTACTTCTCGTTGTCCAGGTACTCCTCGGCGCCGGGGCGGGCGACGTGCTCGAACAGCTCGTAGCCGGCGTACATGCCCCAGGAGGGGGAGAGCAGCGCGGCCAGCACCGCCCGGATCTTGAACATCGGCGGGCCGCCGTGCTGGAGGGACTCGTGCAGGATGTCCGGCGTGTTGGGCCAGAAGTTGGGCCGCATGTAGTCGGCGGCGGCGACCAGTTCCTCGCAGTATTCGCGCATCTCGGCAGCGGAGGTGCGCCAGGTGAAGTACGTGTACGACTGGGTGAAGCCGATCTTCCCGAGGCCGTGCATGATCGCCGGGCGGGTGAACGCCTCGGCGAGGAAGAGCACGTCCGGGTCGACCTTCTTGACCTCCCAGATCAGCCAGTGCCAGAAGTCGAACGGCTTGGTGTGCGGGTTGTCGACCCGGAAGATCCGGACGCCCTCGCCGACCCAGTGCAGCACCACCCGCAGGATCTCGGCCCGGATGCCCTCGGGGTCGTTGTCGAAGTTCAGCGGGTAGATGTCCTGGTACTTCTTCGGCGGGTTCTCCGCGTACGCGATGCTGCCGTCGGCCCGGGTGGTGAACCACTCCGGGTGCTCGGTCACCCAGGGGTGGTCCGGCGCGCACTGCAACGCCAGGTCCATGGCCACCTCCAGGCCCTGGTCGGCCGCGGCGGCGATGAAGTCGCGGAAGTCCTCCGGCGTACCCAGGTCGGGGTGGATGGCGTCGTGGCCGCCCTCGGCGGCGCCGATCGCCCACGGCGAGCCGACGTCGTCCGGGCCGGCGGTGAGCGCGTTGTTCGGGCCCTTGCGGTTGACCCGCCCGATCGGGTGGATCGGCGGCAGGTAGAGCACGTCGAAGCCCATGGCGGCGACGCCGGGCAGCCGGTCCAGGGCGGTGACGAAGGTGCCGGAGCGGGCGGGCGCGTCGACGGTGGCCGGGATCGCCCCCTCGGAGCGGGGGAAGAACTCGTACCAGGCGGAGAAGAGCGCCCGCGGCCGGTCGACCCAGAGGGTGTGCTCGTCGCCGGTGGTGACCAGCTCGCGGACCGGGTGGTCCCAGAGCAGCGCGGCCAGGTCGAGCGCCGGGCCGACCCGGCGGGGCAGGCCGGCGTCCTCGTCGCGCAGCGCGGCCACCGCCGCCCGGACCCGCTTGTCGTCGGCGGCCGGCACGAGGTCGAGGGCGGCTTCCAGCACCCGGGCGCCCTCGGCCAGGTCGTTGGCCAGCTCGGCCGGGCCCTGGCCGGCGGCGAGCTTCTTGGTGACGGCGTTCTGCCAGGTCAGGTACGGGTCCTGGAACGCCTCCACGGTGAACCGCCAGGTGCCGACCGCGTCCGGGCGGATGGTGGCGTGCCAGCGGTCCTGGCCGGGCTCGCCGGGACGCATCCGGGTGAACGGGCGGGCGGCGCCGTCCGGGCCGAGCCAGACCACATTGCAGCCGAGCGCGTCGTGGCCCTCGCGGTAGGCGCGGGCCGACACGGGCACGATCTCGTCGACCACCGCCTTGGCCGGGTAGCGACCGCAGGCGACGACGGGGGAGACGTCTTCGATCGGGAACCGTCCAGTCACCGGTTCAACCTACTGCGCGAGATCGCTTCGCGCTCGGGTCAGCCGGCCGCTCCCACCGACCGGTACACCTCCAGCGTCCGCTGCGCGATGGTGTCCCAGGAGAAGTGTTCGACGGCCCGGCGGCGGCCCGCGAGACCGAACTCCTCGGTCCGCTTCGGGTCGGCCAGCAGGTCGTTGACCGTCGCCGCCAGGTCGGCCACGAACCGCCCCGGATCCAGCGGCCGGCCGCTGCCGTCACCGGCCTGCTCGATCGGCACCAGCAGGCCGGTCTCGCCGTCGGCGACCACCTCGGGGATGCCGCCGGTGGCGGTGGCCACCACGGCGGTCTCGCAGGCCATCGCCTCCAGGTTGACGATGCCCATCGGCTCGTAGACGGACGGGCAGACGAAGATGGTGGCGTGGGTGAGCACCTGGATGACCTCGTGCTTGGGCAGCATCTCGGCGATCCAGACCACGCCCGAGCGGTTGGCCCGCAGCTCCGCGACCAGGCCCTCCACCTCGGCGGCGATCTCCGGCGTGTCGGGGGCGCCGGCCAGCAGCACGAGCTGGGTGTCGGCGGGCAGCTCCCGGGCCGCCCGCAGCAGGTACGGCAGGCCCTTCTGCCGGGTGATCCGGCCGACGTAGACCACGCTGGGGCGGGCCGGGTCGATGCCGAGCCGGTCGACCACATCGGTGCCGGGGTCCGGAGCGTACTGCGCGGTGTCGATGCCGTTGTAGACCACCCGCACCCGGTCCGGGTTGACCTCCGGGTACGCGGTCAGCACGTCCCGCCGCATCCCCTCGCTGACCGCGATGATCGCGTCGGCGGCCTCGAACGCGGTCCGCTCGCACCAGGAGGAGAGCGCGTAGCCGCCGCCGAGCTGCTCGGCCTTCCACGGGCGCAGCGGCTCCAGGCTGTGCGCGGTCACCACGTGCGGCACCCCGTGCAGCAGCCGCGCGGTGTGCCCGGCCAGGTTGGCGTACCAGGTGTGGCTGTGCACCACGTCGGTGCCGGCGGCGCCGGCGGCCATCTCCAGGTCGACGCCCATGGTCCGCAGCGCGGCGTTCGCGCCGGCCAGCGCCGCCGGCTCGGCGTACGCGGTGACGCCGGGCTCGTCGCGGGGCGCGCCGAAGCAGTGCACCCGCACGTCGGCGAGGCGGCGCAGCTCGCGCGCGAGGTACTCGACGTGCACCCCGGCGCCGCCGTAGACCTCCGGCGGGTACTCGCGGGTGAGCAGGTCGACGCGCAGCCGTGCGGAATCGCTCATGTCCGGCACCCTAGCGTGGATACCCGGGCCGCACCCGGGGGCAGACTGTGCCCGTACGAGTGGTGAAGTCGGGGCGGGATGGATAGCGTCTGAGCATGGCTGCCAAGGTGCTCGCGATCGTCCTTGCCGGCGGGGAGGGCAAGCGCCTCATGCCCCTCACCACCGACCGGGCGAAGCCGGCCGTCCCCTTCGGCGGGATGTACCGCATGGTCGACTTCGTCCTCTCCAACCTGGCCAACGCCGGCTATCTCAAGATCGTCGTGCTCACCCAGTACAAGTCCCACTCGCTGGACCGCCACATCACCCAGACCTGGCGGATGTCGACGATGCTCGGCAACTACGTCACCCCGGTGCCGGCGCAGCAGCGCCGCGGCCCGTGGTGGTTCGCCGGCTCGGCCGACGCCATCTACCAGAGCTTCAACCTGATCAACGACGAGCAGCCGGACCATGTGATCGTCTTCGGCGCCGACCACATCTACCGGATGGACCCCCGGCAGATGGTGGAGGACCACATCGCCTCCGGCGCCGCGGTCACCGTGGCCGGCATCCGGCAGCCGCTGTCGACGGCCGACCAGTTCGGCGTGATCGAGGTCGGCGAGGACGGCCGGCGGATCCGGGCGTTCCGCGAGAAGCCCACCGACGCGGTCGGGCTGCCCGACGCGCCCGACCAGATCTACGCCTCGATGGGCAACTACGTCTTCAGCACGAAGGCGCTCTGCGAGGCCGTCGAGCGCGACGCCGAGGACAAGACCAGCAAGCACGACATGGGCGGCAGCATCATCCCGATGCTGGTCGAGCGCGGCGAGGCCAACGTCTACGACTTCAAGGACAACGAGGTGCCGGGCAGCACCGACCGGGACCGCGGCTACTGGCGCGACGTCGGGACGCTCGACTCCTTCTACGACGCCCACATGGACCTCATCAACGTCCACCCGGTCTTCAACCTCTACAACTTCGACTGGCCGATCTACAGCAACCAGCCCCCGTACCCGCCGGCCAAGTTCGTGCACGCCTGGGGCGAGCGGGTCGGCCGCGCGGTCAGTTCGATGGTGTCGCCCGGGTCGGTGATCTCCGGCTCGCTGGTGGAGAACTCGATCGTGGCCCCGCGGGTGAAGGTGCACTCCTGGGCGCACGTGGACGGCGCGGTGCTCATGGAGGGTGTCGAGATCGGCCGGCACGCGGTGGTCCGCCGGGCCATCCTGGACAAGAACGTCTACGTTCCGGAGGGCGCCGAGATCGGCGTCGACCTGGAGAAGGACCGCCAGCGCTACACCGTCTCTGACAACGGCATCGTCGTCATCGGCAAGGGCCAGCGCGTCGAGCCCTGATCCACCCGTACACCGCAAGGAGGTTCCCGCCGTGGCCCACCACCCGCGCCACCGCGCGGGCGGCGGACACCCGGAGCGGGGC
>NZ_JBSSLX010000028.1:0-44937 GCF_053890995.1 Micromonospora sp. I033
GCCAGTACGGGTCGCGGAGGAGTTCGCGGCCGAGGAGGACCAGGTCGGCCTCGCCGGCGGCGACGATCTGCTCGGCCTGCTCGGGTTCGACGATCAGGCCGACGGCGCCGGTGAGCACGCCCGCGTCGCGGCGGATCCGGGCGGCCAGGGGCACCTGGTAGCCGGGGCCGACGGGGACGCTCGCGGCGGCGGAGGCGCCGCCGGAGGAGGTGTCGACCAGGTCCACGCCCGCGGCGGCCAGCTCGCCGGCGAGCACCACGCTGTCCTCGACGGTCCAGCCGCCGTCCACCCAGTCCGTGGCCGAGATCCGGGTCAGCACCGGCACGGCCTCGCCGACCGCGGCGCGGACCGCCCGGGCCACCTCCAGCGTCAGGCGCATCCGGCCGGCCCGGTCGCCGCCGTAGCCGTCGGTCCGGTGGTTGGTGAGCGGGGAGAGGAACTCGTGCAGCAGGTAGCCGTGCGCGGCGTGGATCTCCACGGCGGCGAAGCCCGCGTCGAGGGCCCGGCGGGCGGCCGTGGCGAACGTCTCGACCACCTCGGCGATGCCGGCCTCGTCGAGCGCGGTGGGCGTGCGGTAGTCCGGCAGGAACGGCTCGGCGCCGGGGCCGACCGGGGTCCAGCCGCCCTCGGCGTCCGGCACGCCGCCCCGGTGCCCGGCCCACGGCCGGTACGTCGACGCCTTGAACCCGGCGTGCGCGAGCTGCACGGCCGGCACCGAACCCTGGGCGGCGATGAACGCGGTGATCGGGCGCCACGCGTCGACGTGCGCGTCGGACCAGAGCCCGGTGTCCTGCGGGCTGATCCGCCCCTCGGGGACCACGGCGGTCGCCTCGGTGATGATCAGGCCGGCGCCGCCGACCGCGCGGGAGCCGAGGTGGACGCGGTGCCAGTCGGTGGGCAGGCCGTCCGGCCCGGCGCTGTACTGGCACATCGGGGCGAGGGCCACCCGGTTGGGCAGGGTGACGCCACGGAGGGTGAGCGGGGTGAACAGGGCACTCATGGGGGTGATCCTCCAACGACAGAGGAGGGCCCCGCTCGGGGCCCTCCTCGATCAGCCAGGTCAGGCGGGGACGGGTGCGAGCCGCTCCGCCGGGCGGTCGGCCTCGTCCGGCTCGACCAGCTCACGCTTGCCGGCCGAGTCGTACGCGGTCCGGTCGAGCGTGCCCTCGCGGGCGGCCACGACGGTCGGCACGAGAGCCTGGCCGGCCACGTTCGTGGCGGTGCGGATCATGTCGAGGATCGGGTCGATGGCCAGCAGCAGGCCGGCGCCGGCCAGCGGCAGGCCCAGCGTGCTCAGGGTCAGGGTGAGCATGACGATCGCGCCGGTCAGGCCGGCCGTGGCGGCCGAGCCGACCACCGAGACGAAGGCGATCAGCAGGTAGTCGGTGACGCCCAGGTCCACCCCGAAGACCTGCGCCACGAAGATCGCGGCGAGGGCCGGGTAGATGGCCGCGCAGCCGTCCATCTTCGTGGTGGCGCCGAAGGGCACGGCGAAGGAGGCGTACTCGCGGGGGACGCCGAGCCGCTCGACGGAGCGCTGGGTCACCGGCATGGTGCCCACCGAGGAGCGGGACACGAAGGCCAGCTCGATGGCGGGCCAGGCGCCGGCGAAGAAGCGCAGCGGGTTGAGCCGGCCGGCGGCCAGCAGCACCACCGGGTAGACCACGAACAGCACGATGGCGCAGCCGACGTAGACGGCGGTGGTGAACTTCGCGAGCGGGGCCAGCAGGTCCCAGCCGTACGAGGCGACGGCGTTGCCGATCAGGCCGAGGGTGCCGATCGGGGCGAGCCGGATGACCCACCAGAGCGCCTTCTGCACGATGGCCAGCACCGAGCGGTTGAAGTTCACGAACGGCTCGGCGGCCTCACCGATGAGCAGCGCGGCGGCGCCGACCACCAGGGCGAGGAAGACGATCTGGAGGACGTTGCCCTCGACGAACGCGCCGACGGGGTTTGTCGGCACGATGCCGGTGAGGAAGTCGGTCCAGGAGCCGGTCTTCTTCGGCGCGGTGGCGCCGGCCACGTCGAGGGTGACGCCCTTGCCCGGGTCGGTCAGCAGGCCGAGCCCGATGCCGATGCTCACCGCGATCAGCGCGGTGATGCCGAACCAGAGCAGCGTCTTGAGCGCCAGCCGGGCGGCGTTGGCCACGCCGCGCAGGCTGACCACGCTCACCACGATGGCGGTGAAGACCAGCGGCGGCACGGCCAGCTTGAGCAGCTGGACGAAGAGGCCGCCGACGGTGTCGAGGGTGCTGGTCAGCCAGGCGAGGTCGTTGGCGCGGGCGAGGAAGCCGAGCGCCACGCCGAGGACGAGGCCGAGCAGGATCTGCACGGAAAAGGGGATCTTGCGCAGGGCGGAAGCCATGGGGATCTGTCCAAGGTCTGGTGGTGGGTGAACGGGGCAGCGTCAGGAGAGCGGCTGCGCCGGACAGATGCCGCTGGCCTGCCGTCGGAGGTCGACGTACAGGCGCACGGTGAGGTGCCAGACGTTGGTCATCGCCTGCCGACGCTACTCCCGCCCGACTGCCGGGTGGAAGGAGCGATAGGCGTGACGATCCTTACAGGGAGGGTTGACGACCCAGTATTCCGTTCGTCACGATCGGCGGTGCGCCAGGCCCAGCACCGCGGCGGTGGCCAGCCCCCACCCGACGGCCACCGCGAGCAGCAGCCGCTCCAGGATCCCGACCAGGCCGCCGCGTCCGGCCAGCAGCATGGCCAGCCCGACCGCCCCGGACAGCGGCAGCGCCAGGGCCACGCCGACGCCCGCGACCCGGCGCAGCGCCCGGCCGGCCGCCGGGGCGAGCAGCAGCGCCAGCATGGCGAAGACCACCGCGGCGGTGGCCGCGATGCTCGCGCCGCCGTGCACCAGGTCGGCCACGGTGGCGGCCTCGAACGGCGGCAGCGGGCAGCCGGTGGAGCAGGTCACCACACCGGAGAGCGCCGTGCCGGCCGCGCCGGCCACGAGCAGCGCCGCCGCCGTCCGCAGTGCCGGGGGCAGCGCCGCGGCGAGCAGCAGCAGCCCCGCCGCCAGGGCGAAGACCCCGATCCGGTACGCCCCGGCGTACCGGCTGTCGGTGACGCCGGCCTCGCTGACGTACCCGGTCAGGCCCGGGCCGGGACCGGCGACCACGGCGACCGTCACGGCGACCACCCCGGCCACGGTGCAGCCGGCGGCGGCGGACGCGGCGGCGGCCCGCAGGACGCCCCGGTCAGCCACGCCCGTGCGGCGTGGTCCAGCCGGACAGGTCCGGACCGAGCGGCACGATCCGGGTCGGGTTGATCATCTCGTGGGTGGCGTAGTAGTGCCGCTTGATGTGGTCGAAGTCCACCGTCTCGCCGAAGCCCGGGGTCTGGAACAGGTCCCGGGCGTACGCCCAGAGCACCGGCATCTCGGTGAGCTTCTGCCGGTTGCACTTGAAGTGCCCGTGGTACGCCACGTCGAACCGGACCAGCGTGGTGAAGAGCCGCACGTCGGCCTCGGTGATCTGCTCGCCCATCAGGTAGCGCCGCCCGGACAGCCGCTCCGACAGCGCGTCCAGCCGGGCGAAGAGCCCGGTGTACGCCTCGTCGTACGCCTCCTGCGAGGTGGCGAAGCCGCACCGGTAGACGCCGTTGTTGACGTCCCGGTGGATCTCCGCCATCAGCGCGTCCATCTCCGGGCGCAGCTCGATCGGGTAGAGGTCCGGCGCGCCCGGCTTGTGGAACCGCCGCCACTCGGTGGAGAAGTCGAGGGTGAGCTGCGGGTAGTCGTTGGTGACCACCCGACCGGTCAGCGTGTCGATCAGCGCCGGCACGGTCACCCGGCCGGTGTAGTCGGGGTCGGTGGCCAGGTACGCGTCGCTGAGGTAGCCGATGCCCAGCACCGGGTCGAAGCCGTCCTGGTCGAGGCTGAACCGCCAGCCCCGCTCGTCGCGGATCGGGTCGACCGTGCCCAGCGAGATGACCTCGTCCAGCCCGAGCAGGCCGCGCACGATCCGGGCCCGGTGCGCCCACGGGCACGCCCGGCACCAGATCAGCCGGTAGCGCCCCGCCTCCAGCGGCCAGCGGTCCTGGTCGTCGGGGCCGCCGCCCTCGGGTGAGGTGGAGTGCGGGGTGACCCGACCGGTGAACCGGTTGGGCTGGCGGACGAACGCCCCGCCGCCGGCGGTCTCTGCGCTGAACTGGGCCCGGGCCATGCGGCCAACCTATCCGTTCCGGGCGCGGATATCCTGGCGCCGGGCGTCCCCGTGACCCGGCGGGCGACCCGCCGCCACCCCCCCCCACCCCCGAAGGACTGAGCGCCGATGACCGTCGCATACCTCGTGGCCGGTGTCCGCACCCCGATCGGCCGGTACGCCGGCGCCCTCGCCGGGGTCCGCCCCGACGACCTGGCCGCGCACGTGATCCGCGAGCTGGTCGCCCGCCACCCCTCGGTGGACTGGGCCCGCACCGACGACGTGATCCTGGGCTGCGCCAACCAGGCCGGCGAGGACAACCGCAACGTGGCGCGGATGGCCGCGCTGCTCGGCGGGCTGCCCGAGGAGGTGCCGGGCAGCACGGTCAACCGGCTCTGCGGCTCCGGCCTGGACGCCCTCGCCACCGCCGCCCGCGCCGTCGTGGCGGGTGAGGCCGACCTGCTGGTCGCCGGCGGGGTGGAGAGCATGAGCCGGGCGCCCTTCGTGATGCCGAAGGCCACCACCGCGTTCGCCCGCACCGCCGAGGTGTACGACACCACCATCGGCTGGCGGCTGGTGAACCCGCTGATGAAGAAGCAGTGGGGCATCGACTCGATGCCGGAGACGGCGGAGAACGTCGCCGCGGACTTCGGCGTCGACCGCGCCGCGCAGGACGAGTTCGCCCTCCGGTCCCAGCAGCGGGCCGCCAAGGCGCAGGCCGACGGCCGGCTGGCCGAGGAGATCGTGCCGGTGACCGTGCCGGCCGGCAGGCGGGAGACGAAGCTGGTCGAGGCCGACGAGCACCCCCGGGAGACCTCGCTGGAGAAGCTCGCCGCGCTGCCCACCCCGTTCCGCGAGGGCGGCACGGTGACCGCCGGCAACTCCTCCGGCGTCAACGACGGCGCGGTGGCCCTGCTGGTCGCCTCCGCGGCGGCCGTCGAGCGCTACGGCCTCACCCCGCTCGCCCGGGTGACCGGGGCGGCGGCGGCCGGCGTACCGCCGCGGATCATGGGCATCGGGCCGGTCCCGGCCACCCGCAAGCTGCTCGACCGGCAGGGCCTGGGCCTTGCCGACCTCGACGTGATCGAGCTGAACGAGGCGTTCGCCGCCCAGTCGGTGGCGGTGCTGCGTGAGCTGGGGCTGCCCGAGGACGCCGAGCACGTCAACCCGAACGGCGGGGCGATCGCGCTGGGCCACCCGCTCGGCGCCAGCGGCGCCCGGCTGGCCCTCACCGCCGCGCTCGAGCTGCGCCGGCGGGGCGGGCGGCGGGCCCTGGCGACCATGTGCATCGGCGTCGGGCAGGGCATCTCGCTGCTGCTGGAGTCGGCCGACTGACGGCCGCCGGACCCGCACCGTCGACAGTGGATCTCCCGTTCCCGGGTGGGCGCGCATAGAGTGGTGTGGACCACACCATGCCGCGCGCCGGCCCGGTTGCCGGGCTGCCGCGGCGACGACCTGGGGGACCGAGCGATGCAGACGCCGGACGGACTTCCCGCCGAGATCGACCTGACCCGGCCGAGCGCGGCCCGGGTCTACGACTACTTCCTCGGCGGCGCGCACAACTTCGAGATCGACCGGCAGCTCGCCGAGCAGATCGCCGCCATGACGCCGAACCTGGCGGCCACCATGCGTTCCGGGCGGGAGTTCCTGCGCCGGGCCGTGCGGGTGCTGCTCGACGCCGGCATCGACCAGTTCCTCGACATCGGCTCGGGGATTCCCACGGTCGGCAACGTGCACGAGGTGGCCCAGGCGGCGAACCCGGAGGCCCGGATCGTCTACGTCGACATCGACCCGGTCGCCGTGGCGCACAGCCGCGAACTGCTCGCCGGCAACGAGCGGGCCACCGCGATCCTGGCCGACCTGCGGGAGCCGAAGCTGATCCTGGACCAGGCCCGGGCCAGCGGCCTGATCGACTTCGACCGCCCGCTCGGCATCCTGCTCGCCGGGGTGGTGCACTTCATCCCCGACGACGACCGGCCGGGCGACATCCTGGCCACCCTGCGGGCCGCCGCGGCGCCCGGCAGCTTCCTGGTCATCTCGCACTCGACCTACGAGGACCAGCCGCAGGAGATGCTCGACGCGCAGCGGCTGTCGGCGCGCACCGCCACCGCGATCACACTGCGCTCGCGGGCCGAGATCACCGGCTACTTCGGCGACTGGACGGTGCTCGAACCGGGGGTCGTGCACATGCCGCTGTGGCGGCCCGACTCACCGTCCGACGTGGACGAGCACCCCGAGCGGTTCGGCGCGTTCGGCGGCGTCGCCCGGTACGACCGCACCGCCGGCTGAGCCGACATGCGCGCCCCGGACCCCGACGGGGGCGACCTCAGCCGGCCGGGCGCCGCGGCGTACGCCGCCGAGTGGGCCCGGGCGGTGCGGCGCATCGGATTCGTGCCGCTGAGCGCGGCCGAGACCGAGCGCCTGCTGCTGGCGCACACCGTCCGACTCGGCCAGGCTCTGCTCGCCCCGGCGTTCTCCGCCCAGCCGGCGGAGGACGTCGGCCGGGCCATGGTCGACGCGCACCTCACCGAGCCCGGGGTGCTCGACTGGTCGGTGCGGGCGCTCGGTGACCGCCTGCTGCCCTGGGTGCTGCCCGCCCGGGTGGAGCTGCCCGAGGTGCGGGAACGGATCGCCGCGCTGCAGGGCGCCTTCGCCGCCGGCTTCAGCCGGGCGCTGCGTGACCGGGTGTTCAGCCAGCAGGAGCGGATCGCCCGCTCGGCCTGGCAGGCCCGGGACGCGGTGGAGCAGGCGCTGCGGGACAGCGAGGCGCGGTTCCGGGCGGTCTTCACCGGGGCGGCCATCGGCATCGGCATCGCCGGCGTGGACGGGCGGATCATCGAGGTCAACCAGTCCTTCGCGGACATGCTCGGCTACCCGGCGGCCGAGCTGCGGGAGCTGACCGTCGACGGGCTGTTCCACCCCGACGACGCCGCCGGCATGTGGGAGCTGTACCAGGAGCTGATCGAGGGCAAGCGGGACAGCGCACGGCTGGAGAAGCGCTACTACCGCAAGGACGGCAGCGTGGTCTGGACCGACCTCGCCGTCTCGCTGATCCGCCACGACGACGGCCGCCCCCGGTTCACCGTGGCGATGATCGAGGACATCACCGAGCGGTACCAGCTCCAGCAGCGGCTCCGCTTCCAGGCGCTGCACGACCCGCTCACCGGCCTGCCCAACCGGACGCTCTTCTTCGAGACGCTCGGCCAGGTCTTCGACACCCCCGCGCCCGAGCAGCGGGTCGGGCTCTGCTTCATCGACCTCGACGGCTTCAAGGCGATCAACGACAGCCTCGGCCACGACCTGGGCGACCGGCTGCTCAAGGTGATCTCCCGGCGGCTGGCCGACTGCGTGTCCGGCCGCGGCCACCTGGTGGCCCGGATGGGCGGCGACGAGTTCGTCATCCTGGTCGACTCCGACGGCGGCCTCGACGACGCGGTGGAGGTGGCCGAGCTGGCCCTGGCCGCGGTCTCCGCCCCGGTGCACGTCGGCGACCAGCAGCTCGCGGTCTCGGCGAGCATCGGCATCGTGGAGTGCCCGGCCGCCGAGACCAGCGTCTCCGACCTGATGAAGGCCGCCGACACCACGCTCTACTGGGCCAAGGCCGAGGGGCGGGGCCGCTGGGCGGTCTACGACCCGGAGCGCAGTGCCGCCGACATCGCCCGCTCCGCGCTGGCCGCGAACCTGCCCGCCGCGCTGGACCGGGGGGAGTTCGTGCTGCACTACCAGCCGATCGTCTCGCTGCTCGACGGCTCGATGGTGGCGGTGGAGGCGCTGGTCCGCTGGCAGCACCCCGAGCTGGGCCTGATCGGGCCCGACCGGTTCATCGGGCTGGCCGAGGAGACCGGCCTGATCGTCCGGCTCGGCGCCTGGGTGCTCCGGCAGGCGTGCCGGGACGCCGAGAGCTGGCGGCGGGCGTATCCGGAGGCGCGGCTGGTGGTCAGCGTCAACCTGGCCGCCCGGCAGGCCGACGACCCGGCCATCGTGGAGACCGTCGCCGAGGCGTTGCAGCACACCGGGCTCCCCGCCGAGCTGCTGCAACTGGAGCTGACCGAGAGCGCCGTGATGGGCACCGCCGGGGAGCCGCTGCGCGCCCTGCACCAGCTCGCCGACCTCGGGATCCGGCTGGCCATCGACGACTTCGGCACCGGCTACTCGAACCTGGCGTACCTGCGGCGGCTGCCGATCCACTGCCTGAAGCTGGCCGGTCCGTTCGTCGAGGGGATCCGGGCCGACGGCGCGGACGTGGTCGCCGACCACCGCGACGAGCGGATCGTCGACGCGCTGGTCCGGCTGGCGCACGCGCTGGAGCTGTGGGTGACCGCCGAGGCGGTGGAGACCGAGGTGCAGGCCGAGCGGCTGCGGTCGCTGCGCTGCGACACCGGGCAGGGCCGCTGGTTCGGCCCCCCGATGCCGGCCCGGCACATCTTCGACCGGCTGGGCGGTGGGGAGGCGGCGTGAGTCTCACGGATTCGCAGGCGGTGGTGTCGGTGGTGGCCGCGCTGGCCATCCTGGCCGGGCTGGCCGGGGTGGTGGTGCCCGGGCTGCCGGCGCTGCCGCTCTGCTGGGGCGGCGTGCTGGTGTGGGCGCTCTTCGGCGACGCCGGGCCGGGCCGCTGGGCGGTGCTGGCCGCCGCCACCGTGGTCGCCGTCGGCGGCGGCGTGGTCAAGTACCTCTGGCCGGGGCGGAACCTGAAACGGACCGGCGTGCCCACCTCGTCGCTGCTGGCCGGCGGCCTGCTCGGCCTGGTCGGCTTCTTCGTCATCCCGGTGATCGGCCTGCCGATCGGTTTCGTCGGCGGGATCTGGGGCGCGGAACGGCTGCGGCTGGGCAGCAACCAGCTCGCCTGGCCGGCGACCGTGCAGGCGCTCAAGGCGGCCGGGCTGTCCATGCTGGTCGAGTTCCTGGCCGGCCTGGTCATCGCCGTGCTCTGGGTGGCCGGGCTGCTGTTCGCCTGAGGCGTGCGGTGCGACGGCGCGGGCGTCCGGGGGTACGGCGAACCGCCGTACTTCAGTGAGAGAGAGGTGGACGCCGCGCGCCGCCGCGGGCCGGGCGTTGCCGAGCGCCCGGGGGTGGCCCGTCGCGATCGGGCCTGGTCACGGGCTCAAGGATGCCCCGGAACGGGTTGGCGCGGCAACGCAATTAGCCGTGCCGGCGGTGAGATTCCCACGGCTGCCGTATTGACCGCCTTGATCGACGGGATCACACTTTGCCCACTCGCACCGGGGAATCCACCTCGAGGAGGTGTGCAGTGGCCACGACGCCCGCGCCGACCGCCGAGCAACCGATGGACGACGACGCCCGACGGCTCGCCGAGCTCGGCTACAAACAGGAGCTGCACCGCAAGTGGAGCGGCTTCTCCAACTTCGCCATCTCGTTCTCGATCATCTCGATCCTGGCCGGTTGCTTCACCACGTTCGGCCAGGCGTGGAACAACGGTGGTCCGGTCGCCATCTCCTGGGGCTGGCCGCTGATCTCGCTGTTCATCCTGATCATCGGCTTCTGCATGGCCGAGCTGGTGTCCGCCTACCCGACCGCCGGCGGGATCTACTGGTGGGCCGCCACCATGGGGCGGCCGGTGCACGGCTGGTTCACCGGCTGGCTCAACCTCATCGGCCTGGTGGCGGTGACCGCCTCGGTCGACTACGGCTGCGCCACCTTTCTCAACCTCACCCTCTCCGCGCTCTTCGACGGCTGGGCCGGCACCGCGCACCAGACCTTCGGGCTGTTCGTGGTGATCCTCGCCCTGCACGGGCTGATCAACATCTACGGGCACCGGATCATCGACGTACTCCAGAACGTCTCGGTCTGGTGGCACGTGGCCGGCGCGGCCGCGGTGGTGCTCATCCTGCTCCTGGTCCCCGACGACCACCAGAGCTTCAAGTTCGTCTTCACCGAGCGTTTCAACAACTCCGGCTTCGGCGACGGCGACACCGGCGGGCTCACCTTCTGGTTCTACGTGCTGCCGCTGGGTTTCCTGCTCACCCAGTACACGATCACCGGCTTCGACGCCTGCGCGCACGTCTCCGAGGAGACCCGGGGCGCCTCGAAGGCCGCGGCACAGGGCCTCTGGCGGTCGATCTTCTATTCGGCGGTGGGCGGCTGGATCCTGCTGCTCGCCTTCCTCTTCGCGGCCACCGATGTGGACGCGATCAACGAGGCGGGCGGCTTCTCCGGGGCGATCTTCGAGTCCGCGCTCACCCCGTTCTTCTTCAAGGCCGTCATCATCATCTCCACCATCGGCCAGTTCTTCTGCGGGATGAGCTGCGTGACCTCGATGTCCCGGATGGCGTACGCGTTCAGCCGCGACCGGGCGGTGCCGGGCTGGCGACTCTGGTCGCGGGTGAACCGCAACGGCACCCCGGTCAACGCGATCATCGCGGCCACCCTGGCCGGGCTGGTGCTCACGCTGCCCGCGCTCTACCAGAAGGCCGGCGTACCGGTCGCCTTCTACGCCGTGGTCTCGGTCGCCGTGATCGGGCTGTACCTGTCCTTCCTCATCCCGATCTTCCTGCGGTTGCGGATGGGGGACCGGTTCGTCCCGGGCCCGTGGACGCTGGGCCGCCGGTACAAGCTGCTCGGCTGGATCGCGGTGATCGAGATCGCGATCATCAGCATCTACTTCGTGCTGCCGATCGTGCCGGCCGGCGTGCCCGGCAACGCGGACTTCACCTGGACGGCCGTCAACTACGCCCCGCTCGCCGTCGGTGGGGTGCTGCTCGGCGTCGCCGTCTGGTGGTACGCCTCGGCCCGGAAGTGGTTCACCGGCCCCCGCCGTACCGTCGAGGTGCCGGCGCCGCGCTCCGCCGCGGACGCCGCGCCGGCCGACGAACCGGCCTGACCCGCGCTCCCTCGCCGGCGGCGGATCACCCGGCGCCGGCGAGGAGCGCCGGGGGCTGCGGCTGGCGCGCCCCGGCCGGGAAGCGCAGGATCCGGTCGTCGTCCGCCGCCGGGCTGCCCCGCCCGTCCCGGTTGCTGGTGGCCAGCCAGAGGGCGCCGTCCGGAGCCACCTCGACGGTACGCAGGCGGCCGTAGGCACCCGGCAACACGGCGGCGGGCGTGCCGACCCGCCCGGCGGCATCGACGGGTACGGCCCAGAGCCGCGCTCCCCGCAGCGCCGCGACGAACAGCGTGCCGGCGGCGAAGGCGGCCCCGCTCGGGGACGCCTCCGCGGGTGACCAGACCACGACCGGGTCGCGGAACCGGGGATCACCACCGCGGCCCTCGACGACCGGCCAGCCGTAGTTGCCACCCGGCACGATCCGGTTCACCTCGTCCCAGGTGCTCTGGCCGAACTCGGTGGCGAACAGCCGCCCCCGCCGGTCCCAGGCGAGACCCTGCACGTTGCGGTGACCGTAGCTGTAGACCAGCGAGCCGGGGAACGGGTTGTCCGCCGGCACCCGGCCGTCCGGCCGCATCCGCAGGATCTTGCCGTTCCGGCTGGCCAGGTTCTGCGCGTTGGCGGGTACGACGGCGTCACCGATCCCGGCGTAGAGCATGCCGTCGGGGCCGAACGCGATCCGGCCGCCGTCGTGGGCCGCCGCCCGGGTGACACCGCTGAGGATCACCTGGAGCGACTGTGGCGCGTCGAGGCGGAACCGCGCGATCCGGATGTCGGACGCCGTGGTGTAGCAGACGTAGACCAGCCGGTCCCGCCGGAACCTGGGGGAGACGGCCAGCCCGAGCAGGCCCGCCTCCCCGCCGGCGACCACGCCGGGGATCCGGGCGACCTCACGGGGCGGAGCGCCGGGCCGGACCCGTACGACGGTGCCCCGGTTGCGCTGGGCCACCAGCCCGCTGCCGTCGGGCAGGAAGTCGAGCCCCCAGGGCACTTCCAGGCCGGTGGCGACCACCTGCGGGTTCGTGAAGTCGAAGCGGGGCGGGACCGGGGGCCGCTCGGTCCCGGCGGGTGGCTGGCGGTCCGCGCGGGCATCGGTGGCGCTCAGCCCGACGGCGAGCACGGCGGCGACCGCGGCGACGATCCGACGCATGCGAACTCCTCGGGTTCCCGTCCCGGGACCGTGCCGGGGCATCGACGGCGATCTGGCTCGCCGGTGGGCCTCCAGGAACGGCCCGCTGCTGATCAGAACGCCTCTGACCTGCGAAAAGTTGCGGGTCACCGGCGGATCGTCGAGGTGCTAGCGCTCGCACCGACGCGCGAGGTGGACGGTGATGTCGGCGGCGATCTCGACCGTCTCCGGCAGGACCTGGAGGATCCGGCGGTACACCTGCTCCTGCGTCGGGATCGGCAGCAGGAGGTAGGCCGAGACGGTCGAGAGATGGCCGACGTAGTCGCGCGCACTCGTCGTCAGGCGCCGCTCGATCACGGACTGCCGGACATCGGTGAACCACTCGGACCGTTGGAGTTCGGTGCCCGGCCACTGCATCGCATGTCCTGGAGGCGTCCCGTCCGGAGACGGAACATCGTCGCTCGCCAGGAACGGTGCCCGGGCCGCGCGGACCGCCTCCTCCACCGCCGGGTCGGCCAGCTGGATCGGTCCACCGAACGAGGCGAACACGCCGCCCGGCTCCATCAGCGCGGCCATGCGCGGCCACCGGCCCTCCGGCTTCGTCCAGTGCAGCGCCGCTGCCGCATAGACCAGGCCGTAGGTCTCACCCGGTCGCAGGTCCTCGAACGCGGCCTGCACGGTCGTGACGTCTGCCGGCACGTGCTTACGCAGCTCGGCGAGCATGGCGCCATCAGGATCGGTCGCGGTGACCGTGACGCCCCGGTGAGCGAACAGACGGGTCGCCTTGCCCGTCCCGGCGCCAATTTCGAGGGCGGTGCGAACGGGCTGACCCGCGTACGTCAGCACCGTGTCGACAAGCTCCACGGGATACCCCGGCCGGAACCGCTCGTATGCTTCCGCCACCGCTCCGAAGCTCAGTGCCCGACCAGACATGCCGAGATCCTGGCACCATCGGCGCCGTCCACGCTCGGTCTTTTCGCGCGACCCGGCGGGCTCGTCGTCGGCGACCAGAAGGCCGTGTCAGAGGTCGTGTCAGGGGCGCGTCAGGCCGGTGACAGGGCGGGCGGCCACGGTGGTCGCATGACACGTTCAGCTATTGAAGTTTCCGGGCTGCGGAAGGCCTTCGGGGACAAGACCGTGCTCGACGGCATCGACCTGGAGGTCCAGGCCGGCACGATCTTCTCCCTGCTCGGACCGAACGGAGCGGGTAAGACGACGACCGTCAACGTGCTGACCACGTTGATCAAGGCCGACAGCGGGACGGTGCGCGTCGCCGGGCACGACCTCGCCACCGAGGCCAGGGCGGTGCGCGCGGCGATCGGCGTCACCGGTCAGTTCGCGGCGGTCGACGAGCTGCTGACCGGCCAGGAGAACCTGCAGCTCATGGTGGATCTGAGCCGGGGCTCCGCCGGCGACGGCCGGCGGGTCGTCACGGATCTGCTGGAACGGTTCGATCTGGTGGAGTCGGCGCAGAAGCCCGCCTCGACCTACTCCGGGGGTATGCGGCGGAAGCTCGACCTGGCGATGACGCTGGTCGGCAACCCGCGGATCATCTTCCTGGACGAGCCGACGACCGGGCTGGACCCGCGCAGCCGGCGCACGATGTGGTCGATCATCCGCGACCTGGTGGCGGACGGGGTGACCATCTTCCTCACCACCCAGTACCTCGAGGAGGCAGATCAGCTCGCCGATCGCATCGCGGTCCTCGACCAGGGCCGCCTCGTCGCCCAGGGCACGCCCGACGAGCTCAAGCGCCAGCTGCCGGGGACGCACGTCCGGCTCCGGTTCACCAGCGTCGCCGAACTCGACGCGGCCGCGCGGATCCTCACCGACGCCACGCGGGACGACGAGGCCCTGGCCCTGCGGGTTCCCAGCGACGGCGGCACCAGGTCGCTGCGGGCTCTGCTGGACCGGCTCGACGAGTACGCGATCAGTGCCGAAGAGTTCTCCGTCCACACGCCGGACCTCGACGACGTCTTCCTCGCCCTGACGGGTCACACCAGTCACACCACGGAGGTGGTCGCCAAATGAGCACCAAGTCCCACTCGACGGTCATGCTGCGTCGCAACTTCAAGCACATCACCCGGAATCCGACCTCGGTGTTCAACGCGGTCCTGATGCCGATCGTGCTCATGCTGATGTTCGTGTACGTGTTCGGAGACGCCTTCAACGTCGGTGTCGACTACATCGACTACGCGACGCCGGGCCTGATGCTGTTGGCCGTCTGCTACGGGCTGGGGGCCACCGCGACGTCGGTGAACTCCGACATGACGAAGGGCATCATCAACCGGTTCAAGGTCATGGACGTTTCCCGTGGTGCGGTGCTGGCCGGTCACGTCGCCGCCAGCGTGCTGACCAACCTGATCGCCATCGCGGCCCTCATCGGGGTGGCCTTCCTGCTGGGATTCAGCCCGGCGGCGAGTTTCCCCGACTGGCTCGGCGTGGCCGGCATCGTCGTGCTGCTCGGGTTCGCGACCGCCTGGCTCACGGTCGCCCTGGGCCTGTCGGCGAAGTCTCCGGAAACGGCGGGTATCGCCTCCGTGCCGCTGGTCATGCTGCCGTTCTTCAGCAGCGCGATCGTGCCGGCGGAGAAGATGGGGCCGGGGATCCGGCAGTTCGCGGAGTACCAGCCCTTCACGCCGATCATCGAGACGCTGCGCGGCCTGCTCAACGGCACACCGTCCTCCGGCGACACGATCGCCGCCGTCGCGTGGTGCGTCGGCATCGCCCTCGTCGGCTACCTGTGGGCGCGGTCCACGTTCACGAAGCGAGCGTGACCGCGACCAGTTCACTCCAGCTCGTCCGGCTACCTTCCCGCGCCGCCTCGGCGAACTTCGGTTCGCCGAGGCGGCGCTGCACCGTCTGCTCGATCCGGGCCGCGTCCGGGTGGGAACAATCCGGCCGTCCGCGTACGCCGGTGCTCGCCGCGAGCAGCCGAGCGGCCTGCTCGTGCTGGTCGCGGCGCAGGGCCAGGTCCGCGACTCCGACGAGTACCTGAGCGATCAAGGGTGCGTGCCCCGTCTCGGCCGCCGCCCGGCAGGCCGAGGCGCGGTGCGTACGGGCCTCCCGAGATCGTCGGCGAGGTAGCCGAGCAGGTCGTGTGTCACCGCGCGGATGTGCACCTCCTCCGCTTCGTCGCCCAGGAAGGTCGCCGCGGCAGCGAGTTGCCGGGCCGCCTCCTCGGCGTCGCCGCGCCAGCGGGCGAGTTCCGCCTGCGAGAGGGCCAGCACGGCCAGCGCCCCCGGCCAGGTGACCCGTTCCGCGCCTCGCTGCGCCGCACCGATCGCGGAAGCGCTGGCGTCCTCGTCGCCCAGCAACCAGAACAGCTGAGCCTGTCGCGACCGCATCCGGATGACGTCCTCGAGGGTTCCGACCTCGGTGACGGCCCCGATCGCCTGCTCGTAGTGGTCGCACGCACCGGCGAAGTCACCGCGCGCGGCGATCAGCTCCGCCAGCTCGGTCAGGGCGAACGAGATCCCGAACCGTTCGCCGAGGGCCCGGAACTCGGCGAGCGCCGACTCGAGATACGCCTCCGCTTCCGGCCCGTGCTGGCCGAGCACCATCCGCATCTTGCCCAGCTGCAGCCGGGCCAGCGCGCGCACCCAGGGGTCCTCGTCGTCCAGCAGTGGTTCCCAGGCGGGCAGGATCGCGTCCGGCGCCCGCAGCATGCGTTCCAGCGGGACGACGAGCGCCATCCCCGGGTGGCTGCCCTTACTGCGCCGGCTGACCTGGTACGCCTTGTGGATCCACTCCGCCGCATGGTGTTCGTCGCCCGGCCCGGAGTTGACGAACAGCACGACGAGCGCGTACACCGTCGCCCGGATCTCGTCGGTCACCTCGCCGGGCGTCCCGGTGGCCGCGGTGATCAGCTCCATGCCCTCGGTCCGGTGGCCGCCGAGCCACCAGTACCAGCCGGCGCCCGCGGCAAGCCGCATCGCCGCGTGGGCCTCGCCCGCCGCGAGCGCACCACGCATCGCCGAACCGATGTTGTCGTGCTCGACCTCGAGCGCGGCGAGCCAGGTCACCTGCTCGGCGCGGCGCAGATGCGGCTCCGCGGTCTCGGCGAGTTCGGTGAAGTAGGCGAGATGCGCCCGGCGCGCCAGGTCCGCTTCCCCCGCCTCGGCGAGCCGGTGCCCGGCGTATTCCCTGATCGTGCCGAGCATCCGGTAGCGCGGCGTGCCGTCGCCCTCGATGGGCAGCAGCGACTTCTCGGCCAGCGAGGTGAGCATCTCGAGCACCTCGTCCGGCCCGACCCCGTCGCCGGCGCAGACCCGCTCGGCCGCCTCCAGGCTCGCCCCGCCCCGGAACACCGAGAGCCGGCGCAGGACCAGCCGTTCGGCGTCGGTCAGCAACTCCCAGCTCCAGTCGACCACCGCGCGCAGGGTCCGGTGTCGCGGCAACGCGGTCCGGCTGCCGCCGGTCAGCAGGCGGAACCGGTCGTCGAGCCGGTGGGCGAGCTGATCGAGGGACATGGTGCGCAACCTGGCGGCGGCCAGTTCGATCGCCAGCGGCATCCCGTCCAGCGCCCGGCAGACGCGCGCCATCGTCGCCAGCGTGGCGGCGTCGACCGCGAGATCCCGGCGCACCGCGCTCGCCCGGTCCCGCAACAACCGGACGGCGGGCGAGGACTCGATCTCGCCCGGGTCGGCGTCCCCGTCCGGCAGGGCCAGCGGCGCGACGGGCCACAGCGCCTCACCGGTGATGCCCAGCGGTTCCCTGCTCGTCGCCAGGATCCGCAGCCGCCGGCACTCGCCGAGCACCCGGTGGGCGAACGCCGCGGCCGACTCGATCACGTGCTCGCAGTTGTCCAGGATCAGCAGCGCCTCACGCTCGCGGATCGCGGCGACGAGCCGGTCGGTCAGCTCCAGGTGGGGCGCCTCGCCGAGCAGGGCGTCCCGGAGGCCGAGCCCGGCGAGCGTCGCCTGCGCCACGTCGCCGTCGGCGCCGATGGCGGCGAGCTCCACGAGCCACGCCCCGTCCGGCAGCTCCCCCAGCAGGGTGCGCGCCGTCTCCGTGGCCAGCCTGGTCTTTCCCGAGCCGCCCGGCCCGACGAGGGTGACGAGCCGATGTCCGGCGACGAGTTCGCGGACCGCGGTGACGTCGGCGCCCTTGCCGACGAAGCTCGTCAGCTCGGCACGCAGGTTGGTCTGCCGCGTCTCCGCCCGCCGTCCCCCTTCGCCGCGCAGCAGCGCGACGTGCAGGGCGGACAGCTCCGGTGAGGGGTCGGCGCCCAGCGTGTCGGCCAGGGCTTCCCGCGTGCGCTGGTACACCAGCAGCGCCTCGCTGCCGCGCCCGGCCGCCGCGAGGGCGCGCATCAGCGCCGCGACGAGCCGTTCCCGCAGCGGATGCGCGGCCACCAGATCGGCCAGTTCGGTGACCAGCTCCGCGCCGTGGCCGAGGCCGGTCTCCGCGTCGAACCGGTCCTCCAGAGCGGTCAGGCGGAGCCCTTCGAGCCGGGTGACCGCCGCACCGAACGCCGTGCTGTCCGGGAGACCGACGTCCTGCATGGCGGCGCCGCGCCACAGTGCCAGGGCCTCCCGCAGCAGTCGTACCCGCGCGGGATCGTCGTCGTTCCGGACCCGGCTCGCGGTGATGAGGCGTTCGAACCGCACGGCGTCGACGGCGTCGGGTTCCACCGTCAACCGGTAGCCGTCCGGCTGGCCCTCGATCGCGCCCTCCGGCAGCGCCTTGCGCAGCCGGGACACCAGGCGGTGCAGCGAATTCGTCGCGTCGGCGGGCGGGTGTTCACCCCAGATCCAGTCGACGAGCGTCGCCTTCGGGACCACGCGACCAGGTTCGAGCGCGAGGGCGACCAACAGCCCGCGCAGCCGCGCGCCCGGTACGTCGGCGACGGCGCCCTCGGCCGTGCGAACCTCGAACGACCCGAGCATCCCGATCTGCACGCGGCAGATTTTGCCACGGGCGATGACCGGCACTCACGTGCCGATGCTCACGCCTACCCTCGCACCGTGGCCAGGACTCGCAGGCGGAGGATCAGCGTCGACGGTGTGGACTACCGGTGGGCGGTCGGTCAGGTCGACCCGAGTCACGTCATGGTCCGGGTCTGGCAGGTCGCGACCGGGCAGGGCATCCGGTTGGAGGTTCTCGTGGCCTTCGACGACCCGTGGCTGAACTTCGGGCCGATCATCACCGCGCCCGCGGACCGGGTGGCCGAGGTGTTCGCCCTGGATCCGGTCACGCCGCGGTTGGTCGCGGGACTGATCCGGGCGGCGCTCGCCGAGGGCTGGCAGGTTCAGGGTGCCGGCGGGCCGCTGCGCTTCGCGCTCAGCCGGGACGGCGAGCGGCTGGAGCCGACGCTTCCTCGCCGGGGCGCGGGGCCGCGGCTGACCCGGCTGCCGCCCTCGGCCGATCGCGTTTGCGACGGTGTCCGCAGGGGGCATTGACGGTGATCCGGTTCTGCCAGTAGACCTTGGTGATGGAGGCGCGCCGATGAGGAAAGCTCCGCTCACGCTGGAACAACTGCGCGTCGCGGTCGCCGAGGGCGAGATCGACACCGTGGTGCTCGCGCTGACCGACATGCAGGGCCGCCTCCAGGGCAAGCGGTTCCACGCGCCCTACTTCCTCGACCAGGTGGTCGCGCACGGCAGTGAGGGCTGCAACTACCTGCTCGCCGTCGACGTCGACATGAACACCGTCGACGGGTACGCCATGTCGAGCTGGGAACGCGGCTACGGCGACTTCGCCATGCGGCCCGACTTCGGCACCCTGCGCCGGGTGCCCTGGCAGCCCGGCACCGCGATGCTCCTGGCCGACCTGGAGTGGCTGGACGGCTCCGGCCCGGTGGTCGCCTCGCCCCGGCAGATCCTGCGCCGCCAGCTCGACCGGCTGGCCGCCCACGGGCTGACCGCGTACGCCGGCACCGAGCTGGAGTTCGTGCTGTTCCGCGACTCGTACGAGGCGGCGTGGCGGCGCGGCTACCGGGACCTCACGCCGGCGAACCAGTACAACGTGGACTACTCGCTGCTCGGCACCGCCCGGGTGGAGCCGCTGCTGCGCCGGATCCGCACCGAGATGGCCGGCGCCGGGCTGACCCCGGAGAGCGCCAAGGGCGAGTGCAACCTCGGCCAGCACGAGATCGCCTTCCGCTACGACGAGGCGGTGGCCTGCGCCGACCACCACGTCGTCTACAAGAACGGGGCGAAGGAGATCGCCGCCCAGGAGGGCATGTCGATCACCTTCATGGCCAAGCCGAACGCGCGGGAGGGCAACTCCTGCCACATCCACTTCTCGCTGCGCGACGCCGACGGCCGCTCGGCCATGCTCGGCGACGGGCCGGCGCACCTGTCGCTGACCGGGCAGCGGGTGCTGGCCGGGCTGCTCGCCACCATGCGCGAGTTCAGCCTGCTGTTCGCCCCCAACGTCAACTCCTACAAGCGCTACCAGCCCGGCTCGTTCGCACCGACCGCGCTGCGCTGGGGCACCGACAACCGCACCTGCGCCCTGCGGCTGGTCGGGCACGGCCAGGGGATGCGGGTGGAGAACCGGGTGCCGGGCGCGGACGTCAACCCGTACCTGGCGATCGCCGCGCTGGTGGCCGGCGCGGTGCACGGCATCGAGCGGGAGCTGGAGCTGGGCGAGGAGTGCGCCGGCAACGCGTACGACGACGGGGACGCCGAGCGGGTGCCCTCGACGCTGCGCGACGCCCTGACGCTCTGGGAGGGCTCGACCGTGGCGACGGAGGCGTTCGGCGCCGAGGTGGTCGCCCACTACGCCAACAACGCGCGGGTGGAGCTGGCCGCTTTCGACGCCGCCGTCACCGACTGGGAGCTGGTCCGTGGCTTCGAACGCCTCTAATCCCGACCCCCGGTCGATCATGGACTTGTGGTGCCCGGTTCATGATGACCGGCGGCTTTCGGGCGGTGCCACAACTCCATGATCGGCGAGGAAGGGGGTGGGGCGCGTGACCCAGGTCATCAATCCGGCGACCGGTGAGGCCCTTCGCGAGGTGATGGGCACCTCGCTTGACGAGACCGACGCCGCGATCGGGCGGGCGGCGGCTGCCTTCGAGACGTGGCGGGCCGTCTCGCCGGGGGACCGGGCGCGGTTGTTGCGGCGGTTCGCCGGCGTGGTCGACGCGCACCGGGAGGAGCTGGCGCTGCTGGAGGTGCGCAACGCGGGCCACACGATCGGCAACGCGCGCTGGGAGGCCGGCAACGTCCGGGACGTGCTCGACTACTACGCGGGCGCGCCGGAGCGGCTGACCGGGCACCAGATCCCGGTGGCCGGCGGGCTCGACGTCACCTTCCACGAACCGCTCGGCGTGGTCGGCGTGATCGTGCCGTGGAACTTCCCGATGCCCATCGCGGGCTGGGGCTTCGCCCCGGCGCTCGCCGCCGGCAACACCGTGGTGCTCAAGCCGGCCGAGCTGACCCCGCTGACCGCGCTGCGGCTGGCCGAGCTGGCCCTCGACGCCGGCCTGCCGGAGGGCGTGTTCACCGTGCTGCCCGGCCAGGGGAGCGTGGTGGGGGAGCGGTTCGTCACCCACCCGGCGGTCCGCAAGGTCTGCTTCACCGGCTCGACCGAGGTCGGCACCCGGATCATGGCCGGCTGCGCCGCCCAGGTGAAGCGGGTCACGCTGGAGTTGGGCGGAAAGTCCGCCAACCTGGTCTTCGCCGACGCCGACCTGGCGAGGGCGGCGGCCAGCGCGCCGGCCGCGGTCTTCGACAACGCCGGCCAGGACTGCTGCGCCCGCTCCCGGATCCTGGTCCAGCGATCGGTGTACGACCGCTTCCTGGAACTGCTCGAACCGGCCGTGCGGGCGTTCCGGGTGGAGGACCCGGCCGCCGAGAGCGCCGAGATGGGCCCGCTGATCTCCGCCGGGCACCGGGACCGGGTCGCCGGGTACGTCGACGGGGCGAAGGTCGCCTTCACCGGCGCCCGCCCCGACGGCGGCGGCTTCTGGTACGCCCCGACCGTGCTGCTCGCCGACTCCCCGGCGGACCGGCACTGGCGGGAGGAGATCTTCGGCCCGGTGGTCTCGGTGCTCCCGTTCGACGACGAAGCGGACGCGATCCGCCTGGCCAACGACACCGAATATGGTCTCTCCGGCTCGATCTGGACCCGGGACGTGGGCCGTGCGGTCCGGGTGGCCCGGGCGGTGGAGTCCGGCAACCTCAGCGTCAACTCGCACTCCTCGGTGCGCTACTGGACCCCGTTCGGCGGGATGAAGCGCTCCGGCCTCGGCCGGGAGCTGGGCCCGGACGCGCTGCACGCCTTCACCGACGTCAAGAACGTGTTCATCAGCACGGAGGAGTGAGATGCAGGGACGGCTTCAGGACCGGGTCGCCGTGGTGACCGGGGCGGGCAGCGGCATCGGCCTGGCCACGGTGCGGCGGTTCGCCGCCGAGGGCGCCCGGGTGGTCTGCGTGGACATCGACCCCGAGGCGGGCAAGCGGGCGGCCGACGAGGTGGCCGGCGAGTTCGTCGCCGCCGACGTGGCCGACGAGGCGGCGGTCCGGGACCTCTTCGACGGGGTGGCCGAGCGGCACGGCCGGGTGGACGTCGCGTTCAACAACGCCGGCATCTCGCCGCCGGACGACGACTCGATCCTGGAGACCGGGCTGGACGCCTGGGAGCGGGTGCTGCGGGTCAACACGACAAGCGTCTACCTCTGCTGCAAGTACGCCATCCCGCACATGCGGCGGCAGGGCAAGGGCTCGATCATCAACACCGCCTCGTTCGTGGCGCTCATGGGGGCGGCGACGTCGCAGATCGCGTACACGGCGAGCAAGGGCGGGGTGCTGGCGATGACCCGGGAGCTGGGCGTGCAGTTCGCCCGGGAGGGCATCCGGGTCAACGCTCTCTGCCCCGGCCCGGTCGCCACCCCGCTGCTGCTGGAGCTGTTCGCCAAGGACCCGGAGCGGGCCGCGCGCCGCCTCGTCCACGTGCCGATGGGCCGGTTCGGCAATCCCGAGGAGATCGCCGCCGCGGTCGCCTTCCTGGCCAGCGACGACGCCTCCTTCATGACCGCCGCGCAGTTCGTGGTCGACGGCGGGATCACCGGCGCCTACGTCACACCGCTATGAGCCGTCCCGTGATCGGCGTCACGGCGTACGTCGAGCCGGCCGGCTGGGCGGTGTGGCGGGACGTGCCGGCGGCGCTGGTGCCCCAGGCGTACGTCCGGGCCGTCACCGCGGCGGGCGGCCGCGCGGTGGTGCTGCCACCGGACGACGCCGACGCCGACGTGCTGGGGGTTCTCGACGGGCTGCTGCTGGCCGGCGGCGCCGACATCGGCCCGGAGCGGTACGGCCAGCCGCCCGACCCGCGCACCGAGAGCCGGCCGGACCGGGACGCCGGCGAGCTGGCGCTGCTGACCGCCGCGCTCGCCGCCGACCTGCCGGTGCTGGGCGTGTGCCGGGGCATGCAGCTGCTCGCGGTGGCCTACGGCGGCGCGCTGCACCAGCACCTCCCCGACGTGGTCGGGCACGACCGGCACCGCCCGGCCCCGGGGGTGTACGGGTCGCACCCGGTCCGGTTCGCCGCCGGCAGCCTGGCCGGGGCGGTGATGGCCGGGGTGGACCGGGTCAACTCCTACCACCACCAGGCGGTGGCCGACCCGGGCGGCCTGGCCGTGACCGGCTGGGCCGACGACGGGGTGGTGGAGGCGGTGGAGGACCCGGCGCGGCGCTTCCTGCTCGGGGTGCAGTGGCACCCGGAGAACGACGCCGATCCCCGGCCGGTCGCCGCCCTGGTCCGCGCGGCGGCCGTCGCCGCGACGCCCGACGGCACCGTCCGGGTTGACCCGCGGGAGCGCCCGACTCGCCGCCGCCCGCCGGTTGCGTCAGGATGAGGCCTAGGTAACCAGCGTCCGACCATGGACATGCGTTACGTTGCTCCTCCGTCGGGGTAGTAGGCGGGGACGACCGGCGTGCTCGCGCCGGTCGTCGTGGACATGGCCGGAGCGGGAGGCTGCATGGGCTCGGCCCAGGGGGGCGGGGACGTTCGTCATTCGTCCTCGGGGACCGGGGAGGCGCAACTCTCTCCACTGCTGACCGCGGCGTTCGCCGCCGGTGGTGAGATGGGCGAGCGGCTACGCGACCTCGACTGGTCCACGATCCCGGTCGGCGGCCCGGAGGCCTGGCCCGCGGCGCTCTGCCACGCGATGAGCACCATGCTGTCGTCCCGGGCCCAGATCGTCCTGTTCTGGGGCGAGGACTACCTGGCCTTCTACAACGACGCCTACCGGCCGACCATCGGCGACAAGCACCCGGCCGCGATCGGCGCTTCCGCCCGGGAGTACTGGGCGGAGACCTGGGACGTCCTCGGGCCGCTGCTCGACGGGGTACGCCGCACCGGCGTGCCCTACCAGGCGGAGAACCACCCCTTCGTGCTGAACCGGCACGGCTTCCTGGAGGACGTCTACTTCGACATCTCGTACGACCCGATCCGGGACGCCGACGGCGGCGTCAGCGGCGTGTTCTGCTTCGTCAACGAGACCACCGGCCGGGTGGTCGGCGAGCGCCGGCTGCGGGCCCTGGCCGAGCTGGGCACCGAGCTGGCGGACGTGCGGAGCACCGTGGAGCTGGGCCGGACCGTGGCCCGGGTGCTCGACCGGCACCGGGCCGACGTGCCGTTCAGTGCCATCTGGCTGCACGACGAGGACGGCGTCCCGGCGCTGACCGGCTGCGCCGGGATGGACCTGAGCGCGGTCGCGGGCGGGCCGCCGGCCCCCGGCGCCGGCGAGACCCCGGACGCGGCCCGCTGGGTCTCGACCGCGGAACTGCTCGGGACGGTGCCGCCGGACGCCGCCGACCAGGCGCTGCTGCTGCCGCTCACCGCCGTCAACGAGCCGGCCGGCGCGCTGCTGCTCGGGGTGGCCCGCCGGCTGCCCTTCACCGACGACTACCGCCACTTCGCCGACCTGGTCGCCGCCCAGGTCTCCCGGGCGGTCGACAAGCAGCGGGCGTACGAGCAGGAGCAGGCCCGCGCCGCCGAGCTGGCCACGCTCGACCGCGCCAAGACCAACTTCTTCGCCAACGTCAGCCACGAGTTCCGCACCCCGCTCACCCTGGTGCTCGGGCCGCTGGAGGACCTGCTCGCCGACCGCGACCTGCCCGGTGCGTACCTCGACCGGCTGGCCGTGATGCACCGCAACGCGCTCCGGCTGCTCAAGCTGGTCAACACCGTCCTCGACTTCTCCCGGCTGGAGTCCGGCCGGCTGGCCGCCCGCTACCAGCCCACCGACCTGGCCGACTACACCTCCCGGCTGGCCAGCACCTTCCGCTCGGCCACCGAGCGGGCCGGGCTGCGCCTGGTGGTGGACTGCCCGCCGCTGCCCGCGCCGGTCTACGTCGACCGGGACATGTGGGAGAAGATCGTCCTCAACCTCGTGTCGAACGCGGTCAAGTTCACCTTCGACGGCGAGATCCGGGTCCGGGTCCGTGCCGGCGACGGCGCCGCCGTGCTGGAGGTCGCCGACAGCGGCGTCGGCATCGCGCCGCAGGAACTGCCGCACGTCTTCGAGCGGTTCCACCGGGTGCCCGGCACCCGCGCCCGCACCCACGAGGGCACCGGCATCGGCCTCGCCCTGGTCCGTGAGCTGGTCGAGATGCACGGCGGCACGGTCGAGGCGCACAGCGCCGTCGACCGGGGGACCACGTTCACCGTCACCGTGCCGTTCGGGTACGCGCACCTGCCCGCCGACCGGGTCGCCGCCCTCGCCCCGGCGCCACTCGGCGAGCCGGAGCAGGCCCGGCTGCACGTCGCCGAGACCGTGCTCTGGACCGCCGAGGTGGCGCGGCCGGGCGGGCTGCCGGAGCCGGCCGCCGTGTCGGGCGGGTCGGGCCGGATCCTGGTCGCCGACGACAACGCCGACCTGCGCGAGCACGTCAGCCGGCTGCTCTCCCCGTCCTACGAGGTGGTGGCCGTGCCGGACGGCGTGGAGGCGCTGCGGCTGGCCGTCGACTCCCCGTTCGACCTGGTCCTCACCGACGTGATGATGCCCCGGCTGGACGGCTTCGGGCTGGTCACCGCGCTGCGCGCCAACCCGCTCACCCGGCACGTGCCGATCGTGCTGCTCTCCGCCCGGGCCGGCGCGGCCGAGGAGGTCGCCGGGCTCTCGGTCGGCGCGGACGACTACCTCACCAAGCCCTTCTCCAGCCAGGAGCTGATCGCCCGGGTCCGGGCCAACGTCGAGCTGGGCCAGCTCCGGGGCCAGATCATCCGCCGGCTGCGGGCGCTCGCCGACGCCGCGGTGGCGATCAACACGGCCCGGTCCACCACGGAGGTGGTGCGGGTCGCCGCGCGGCACGCGCTCAGCCTGGCCGAGGCCGCCCGGGTGGTGGTCACCGCCACCGGCGCCCGCTACGAGGCGGACGGCGGCGGGGACGTGTCCCCGGAGCCGTCGGTGGTGCTGCCGCTGACCGGCACCACCGACGAGCAGCTCGGTGAACTGCGCGTCTGGCGCCGGGAGGGCGGCGGCACCGAGGAGGCGGCGCTCACCGAGCTGGCCCGGCTGGTCGGCGTGCGGCTGGAGAACGCACAGCTCTACGAGGCCGAGCACCGGATCGCCACCACGCTCCAGCACAGCCTGCTGCCGCGTACCCTGCCGCAGCTCCCCGGCGCCGTGGTGGCCAGCCGCTACCTGCCCGGCAGCGCCGACGTCGAGATCGGCGGCGACTGGTACGACGTGATCGGCACCGCCGACGACGAGCTGGTGCTGGTGATCGGTGACGTGGTCGGCAAGGGGGTGCGGGCCGCCGCCGCCATGGGCCAGCTCCGCAACGCGCTGCGGGCGTACGTGCTGGAGGGCTACGACCCGGGTGAGGCGCTGACCCGGCTCAACCGGCTGGTCGGCTCCACCGAGGGCGGCTCGTTCGCCACCGTCGTCTGCCTCCGCTTCGCCCCGCGCACCGGCCGGCTCCGGTACGCCAGCGCGGGTCACCCCTCGCCGCTGCTCATCCGGGGAGGCGACGCGGTGTTCCTGCACGACCGGGCGCTCGGTCCGCCGGTCGGGGCGATCCCCGGCACGGCGTACCGGACCGTCGACGGCGAGCTGGCGCCCGGGGGCCGGCTGCTGCTCTACACCGACGGGCTCATCGAGGACCGGCAGGCCGGCATCGACGCCGGGCTCGGCCAGCTCCGGGCGGACGCGACCATCCCGGGGGAGCACGTGGCCGACCTGGTCGACGCGGTCGTCGAGCGCGTCGCCGAGCGGAACCGGCACGACGACGTGGCCGTGCTCGCGCTGGAGGCGACCGAGCTGAACCGCTTCGCGCTGCGGCTGCCGGCCGACCCGACCCGGCTCAGCGTGCTGCGCAAGCGGCTGGAGGACTTCCTGGTCGCCCACCACGTCGGCGAGACCGACCTGTTCGACCTCACGGTGGCCATCTCCGAGGCCGCCGCCAACGCCATCGAGCACCCGGTCGACCCGGCCGAGGCGATGATCGGCGTCGAGGTGACCATCGACGGCCGCACGGTGACCGCCACGGTCCGGGACAGCGGCCGGTGGCGGGAGTCCAGCGGGTCGAGCTTCCGGGGCCGGGGGCTGGCGCTGATCGAGGCGCTCGGCGAGATGACCGTGACCCGCACGGACGACGGCACCGAGCTGGTCCTGCGTCGCCGGCTGGCGGACTGAGGCCGCGGCGGCTCAGGCCGGCGCCAGCCAGTCCTGCTCGCCCAGGCCGGAGATCTCCAGCACCCGCCGGACCTGCCGGGACGGCAGCACCGTGAGCGTGCCGGGGAAGTGCTGGGCCAGCCGGACCACCGCGTGGATCGCCGCCGAGTCGAAGAAGGTCACCGCCCGCAGGTCGAGCGTGACGTGCCGGACGGGCTCCCGGAGGACGGTCTGGTACATGGTGTCGGCGGTCGCCATGTCGACCTCGCCGGCCACCCGGACGCGCAGTTGATCGCCGTCGACCTCCGCGGTCGCGGAGAAGACGGGCGGCGCGCCCCCTTGATCCACGGAGCAACAATGGCACAGCGCTTGCGGCACGGCAACAACCCGGGCGAGCGGGCCGTGGCGGGGGTCACCAGGGGTGCGGCGATAGGCTGTCGTCATGACCGTCCGTGCGCCGCTGACCCCAGGCACGCTCTCCCCGTGGCGAGCGGTTCCCGCCCACATCCCGCGTCCGGAGTACGTGGGCAAGACGCGTCCGCAGGAGTGGCGCGGCTCGCACGTGCAGACGCCGGAGACCATCGAGAAGATGCGGATCGCCGGCCGGCTCGCCGCCCAGGCCACCCAGCTCGCCGGGGAGCACTGCAAGCCGGGGGTCACCACCGACGAGATCGACAAGGTGGTCCACGAGTTCCTCTGCGACCACGGCGCCTACCCCTCGACGCTGGGCTACAAGGGCTTCCCGAAGTCCTGCTGCACCAGCCTCAACGAGGTGATCTGTCACGGCATCCCGGACTCCACGGTGCTCCAGGACGGCGATATCATCAACGTCGACGTGACCGCCTACATCGGCGGGGTGCACGGCGACACCGACGCCACCTTCTGCGTGGGTGAGGTGAGCGAGGAGGCCCGCCTGCTGGTCGAGCGGACCCACCAGGCGATGATGCGCGGCATCAAGGCGGTCGCCCCGGGCCGGCAGATCAACGTGATCGGCCGGGTCATCGAGTCGTACGCCAAGCGGTTCGGCTACGGCGTGGTGCGCGACTTCACCGGCCACGGCATCGGCGAGTCCTTCCACAGCGGCCTCTACGTGCCGCACTACGACAGCCCGCGCCCCACCGACGTGATGGAGCCCGGGATGACCTTCACCATCGAGCCGATGATCACTCTCGGCACCCACCAGTACGACATGTGGGACGACGGCTGGACCGTGGTCACCAAGGACCGCCGGTGGACGGCGCAGTTCGAGCACACCATCGTCGTGACCGACGACGGTTACGAGATCCTCACCCTGCCGTGACCGACACCCCGGCGGCGCTGCGCGAGGCGCACCACGCGGACGTGTCCGGCGGCTGGCTGCGGCCGGCGGTGTTCGGGGCGATGGACGGGCTCGTCACCAACATCGCGCTGATCGCCGGGGTCGGCGGCGGCGGGGTCTCCCCGCACAGCATCGTGCTCACCGGCGCGGCCGGGCTGGTGGCCGGCGCCATCTCGATGGGGCTGGGCGAGTACACCAGCGTCCGCTCGGCCAACGAGCAGGTGGCCGCCGAGGTCGCCAAGGAGCGGCGCGAGCTGGAACGGCACCCCGAGGCGGAGGCCCGCGAGCTGGCCGACGCGTGGGTGGCCCGAGGGCTGCCCCGGGACCTGGCCACGCAGGTCGCCGAGGCCGTCCGGCGCAACCCGGAGGAGGCGCTGCGGGTGCACGTCCGGGAGGAGCTGGGCGTCGACCCCGACGAACAGCCCAGCCCGTGGGCGGCGGCGATCTCCTCGTTCCTCTGCTTCTCGGTCGGCGCGCTGGTGCCGCTGGTCACCTACCTGCTCGGCTTCACCAGCCTGGCGCTGGCACTCGGCGTCGGCGGGGTGGGACTGTTCGTGGCCGGCGCGATCGTGGCCCGGTTCACCAACCGCACCTGGTGGTCCAGCGGGCTGCGGCAGCTGCTGCTCGGCGCCCTCGCGGCCGGCGCCACCTACCTGGTCGGCGCCCTGATCGGCATCCAGGGCGGGATCGGCTGACAAGCCGGCCGCCCCGTCAGCCGCCGAGCAGGTCGTCCACGGTGCCGTCGACCGGGCGGCCCCGGGCGGCCAGCTCCTCGGCCTGGCGGGCCAGCACCGTGCCCACCTCGGTCATGTCCGCACCGGCCAGGCCGGTGCGCCGCACCGCGTCGCCCGGATCGCGGAAGTAGGTGCGGCTGAGCAGCCCCTGCACGGTGGCCGCGGCCAGCCGGGCCTCGCCGAGCATGAGCAGCGCCGGGTCGGTCTCGTACCACTCGGCCAGCCGCAGCGCCCGGGCGTGCGCCGCGCTGCCCCGGTACCAGGCCTGCCGGGCCGCCGCGGTGAACTCGGCCGGCCGGGCCCGGGCCAGCCGGGCCAGGTGCTCGTCGCGGAGGGTGCGCAGCCAGCCGGTCGGGTCGTGCAGGGCGCGGGTGGTGACGTACCGGTCGGCGGTGAGCGGCCAGAGCGCGGTGATCGTGGTGGCCTGCCGCAGGTAGTCGTCCGCCCCGGCCACGGTGAGGTCGACCAGCACCCCGTCCACCCGGCGGGTCGCCGGGGACGGCCCGCCGCCCGGGCGGTAGGTGGCCACCAGCAGCCCGACCTCGCCGGTGCCACCGCCGTCGTCGTCGCCGTGCGCGAGCGGGCCGTGCACCGCGACGGCGAGGACGTCCGCCGGGAACCGGCGCACCGCCGCGTCACCCACCCGCTCGGCGACCCGCCACCGGGGATCGTCCAGGTACCGGTCGGTGTCCAGCCCGGCGCCGCTGGCGTCCACGGTCCACCTCCGTTCCGCGCGCGGCTCGCCCGGCGGCGGCCCGGCGCGCGTCGACCGATGACCACCCTAGCCAGCCGGACCGGACCCGCCGGCTCGCCGCGCCGCCCCGGGTCAGCTGACCGGCTCGCCCGCCGGGACCAGCCGGAACACCCGGATCTCCCGGTTGCCGGCCCGCTCCACATAGGTGCGGTAGGCCGGCCACTCGTCGACCAGCCGGGCGAACAGCCGCTCCCGCTCCGCGCCGCTGATCGGCTCGGCGCGCACCGGGACCCGGCGCCCCCTAACGTCGACCTCGGCGGCCGGCTGGGCGAGCAGGTTCAGCGACCAGGCGGGCTGGTGCTGCTGCCCCCAGTTCGAGCCGATCACCACGTACGCGTCGCCGTCGGGCACGTAGAGCAGGGGATTGCTGCGCGGCTTGCCGGAGCGGCGGCCGGTGGTGGTGAGGACCAGCGAGGGCACCAGCCCGAAGGCGACCACGCGACCCTTCGTCAGCCGGCCGACCAGCCGGTCGGCGGGGACGAGCAGGCGCATGGTGGCGGCGAACCACTTCTGGTGACCGAGACGACGGGTGAGGGACTGCACGGCGGACACCCGACCAGTGTGCCGGGCACGCCCCACCCGCGGCACCCCCCGACCGGTCGGACCGGATCGAGCGCGGTCAGTCCAGCCGGCGCTCGACCGGCAGCCGGGACCGGGTCAGCAGGGCCGCCCCGAGCATGGCCACCAGCGGCACCACCACCAGCACGGTCAGCGTCGACCCGGGCACCACCAGCGGGTACGGCGGCTCCACCGGCCAGGCCTGGGCGTACCGGCGGTTGAGCGAGATCAGGATGATGGCCGCCGAGCCGAGGCCGGCCAGGATGCCGAGCACCGACCCGAGCCCCGCGATCACCCCGGCCTGCCAGAGCGACAGCACCCGGCGTACCCGGGGATCGGCGCCGACCGCCGCGAGGGTGGACAGGTCCCGGCGGCCCTCGGCGGCGGCGAGGCCGGTGGCCACCGCGGCCGCGCCCAGGGTGATCAGGCCGGAGGCGCCGGCCAGCAGGAGCAGCAGCGGGCGCTGGTCGGACGGCGGCCCGGCCGTCGCCACCTGGACGGCCAGCGGGGCGACCGCGGCCAGGTCGGCGGCCAGCCGGTCCCGCTGGCGGTCGGTGGGCGGGTCGGCCGTGTCGACCAGGTAGCCCAGCGGCACGGCGACGAGGCCGAGCGTGGTGGCCGCCGCCGGGGAGACCACCAGCCGGTCCACCGGGAGGCCGCCGCGCAGCACGTGTCCGGGCAGGCTCCCCGCGGTCGTCGGGGCGCCGGAGCCGTGGCTGACCTCGATCCGGACCCGCCCGTCCACCACCTGCCGGGGGTCGGTGACCACCACGCCGCCCGCCCGCAGCGCGCGGCGGGCCGCGGCCACCTCCTCGGCCGGGGCGCCGGTGAGCGCGGGCAGCGCCGTCCCGTCGTCCACGAGGGCCGGCAGGTAGAGGTCGCTCGGTTCGCGGAACGGCCGCACGCAGCGCGGGTCGGTGCGCGCCGAGGCGGGCCCGGGGCCGAACGGGTCGTACGGGCAGCGCTCCCCGGGCGGGCGCACCGCGATGGCGACGCAGTAGTCCTCCGGGGCCGCCGGGCGGGCGCACTCCGGTGCGGCGACCGGGATCACCGTGGCGCCCGGCAGAACCGTGCGGACCCGTTCCGCCACCTCGCCGGCCGGGGGCAGTGCGCCGGTGGCCGGCCCGTCGGTGCGCTGGAGCAGCACGTGCCCCGGGGGCAGGCCGGGCTGCCAGGCGGCCCGCTGCCGGGCGTCGTCGCTGGCGACGTAGACGCCGAGCGCCACGCTGCCGGCCACCGCCGCCATCACCGCGGAGATGGCCGGCGCGGCCGACGAGCGGTTGCGGCTGGCGTCGCGCAGCGCCAGCCGGGGCGTCAGCGGCAGCAGCCGGCCGGTCCGGGCCAGCACCCCGATCAGCGTCGGGGTGCAGAAGACGAGCCCCAGCTCGCCCAGGACCACGCCGGCCAGCACCCCGGTCGGGGCGGTCCTGGTGGCGCCGAACGCGGCCAGGGCGGTGCCCGCCACGGTGAGCAGCACCCCGAGCACCAGCCAGCGGCGGCGCGGGCGGGGCGGCTCGCGCCGGCCGGCCAGCCCGGCCACCACGTCCTGCCGGGCGGCTGCCCAGGCGGGCGCGAGGGCGGCCAGCACGCCCGCCAGCACCGCCACCGCCACGATCGCCATGAGCGCCGTCGGGAAGACCCGGTACGCCCCGGACCGCGCGCCCATCACGTACTGCTCGACCAGCGGCCGGCCGGCGAACGCGGCGCCGACGCCGAGCAGCACGCCGACAGCAGCCCCGCCCGCGCCGAGCACCACCCCGTCGGCGAGCACGATCCGGCGCAGGTGCGCGGCGTCCCCGCCGGCCACCGCGACCAGGGCGAGGTCCCGCCGCCGGCGGCGGACGCCGACCGCGAAGGCCGGGCCGACCAGCAGCACCACCTCCAGCAGGCCGAGCCCGCCGACCAGCACCGTGTTGCCGGCCTCCTCGGCGTCGGGCAGGTCCGGTCCGGTGGCCATCTCGTCCCGGCCGGGCAGCGGGGTCCGGGCGGCCACCAGGATGCCCCGGGCGTTCAACCGGTCGGCAAGCGCCGCGTCGACGGTCCCGGGCAGGTCCACGAGCCAGTTCTCGTCGGCCGCCGCGAACGGACCGGACGGGATCTCCGGCCGGAGCGCGACCACCTCCCGCAGGTTGTCCGGGAACTCCACCACCCCGACCACCCGGTAGGTCGTGCCGTCGACGGTCCGCACCGGCTCGTCCAGGCGGGCGTCCAGCCGGCGCAGCGCGGCCGGGCTCACCGCGATCTCGTCGGGGCGGGTGGGCCGCCGGCCACCCTGCGCGAGGGCCGGCGGCCGGCTGAGCGGGTCGGTCAGGTCGACGGCGTGGGCGTCGAACGAGACGGTTCTGCCGTCGATCCGTACCTCGAACGGCACCCACCGGCGCAGCCGGGTGAGCCGGCTGCCGGCGGGCAGCAGCGCCCGCAGCTCGTCGGCCGTCACCGCGCGGGTTCGGGGCACCGGGTCGCCCTCGACCGGCCAGGAGCCCTCCCCCCAGGCGTCCTGGGCGATCGCGTTCAGGTCGATCCAGCGCAGCTCCGCGTCGGCCGCGCCGAGTTGCCGGTCCATCCGCTCGGCCCGGGTCAGCTCGGCCATGTCGTAGCTCACCGCGGCGAAGCTCAGCCCGAGCACCGGCAGCGCGATCATCACGAGCACCAGCGCGGTACGCCGGCGCGCCCGCCGGGCCTCCCGCCGGGCGATCCGCAGCGCGGCGCGCCACGACCCGAGCGTGGCGGCGAGCCGGCCCGGGTTCACCGACCGCTGCCGCTGAGCAGGTGCTCGACGCCGACCAGCGGGGCCGTCGAGTCGACCAGCACCCCGTCGCGCAGGAAGACCACCCGGTCCGCCCAGCCGGCGTGCCGCGCCTCGTGGGTGACCAGCACCCCGGCCGCGCCCGCGTCCACCCGGCGGCGCAGCAGGTGCAGCACCGCCTCGCCGGCCTGCGAGTCGAGCGCGCCGGTGGGTTCGTCGGCGAGGACCAGGCGGCGCTCGCCCACCAGGGCCCGGGCGATCGCCACCCGCTGCTGCTGGCCGCCGGACATCTGGTCGGGGAACCGGTCCGCCAGCCCGGCCACGTCCACCTCGGCGAGCGCGGCCAGGGCCAGCCGGCGGGCCGCCCGGACGCCGACGCCGTCCAGTTCGAGGGGGAGCGCCACGTTCTCCACGGCGGTGAGGCTGCCGAGCAGGTTCAGGTCCTGGAACACGTAGCCGATCCGCCGGCGGCGCAGCCGGGCCAGGTCGCGGGCCGGCAGGCCGCCGAGGGACTCGCCCTCGACCAGCACCTCGCCGCCGGTCGGCCGGTCCAACCCGCCGGCCAGGGCGAGCAGGGTGGACTTGCCGGAGCCGGAGGGGCCCATGACCGCCACCAGTTCGCCGGCGGCCACGGTGAGGCTCACCCCGCGCAGCGCATGTACGGCGGCCTCCCCGGCGCCGTGGGTCCGGTGCACCGCCCGCAGTTCCAGCACACCGTTTGTCGGCTCAGGTCCTGGCGTCACCGGCGGGCCTCCTCGTCGGCCCGGTCCACCGCCTCCGGATGGGTGGCCGGCCGGCTCGGCGCCGGGCGGTGGCGGACCAGGCTGGTCTCGCAGTGGTCGAGCCAGCGGACCTCGGCCTCGGCCTGGAAGATCATCGCGTCCAGCACCAGGCGCCAGGGCAGATCCTCCGGCTTGTCACTGGCGTACTTCAACCGGGTGAACTCCTGCAGGGCCCGCATGGTGGCGCTGCGCTGGGTCTGCACCACGGCGCGGACGTCCACGCCGGGCGTCGTGAGGGCCAGGGCCAGCTTGATCGACAGCTCGTCCCGGGGCCGGTCGGCCCGGCTGATCGGGGTGGCGAACCAGAGGGCCAGGTCCGCCCGCCCGGCGTCGGTGATCTCGTACGGCCGCTGCCCGCCGTCGCTCTCCGGCAGCGAGCGGACCAGGCCGTCGCGCTCCAGCCGGGACAGCGTGGTGTACACCTGCCCGATGTTCAGCGGCCAGGTCGAGCCGGTCGAGTCCTCGAACGCGGACCGGAGCTGGTAGCCGTACATCTGGCCGCGCTCGAGCAGGGCGAGCAGGCCGTGGCGGATGGACATGGCCAGGAGTATGCATACCTGGTATGCGGTCCGCAACCGCAGGGTTCCACCGGGTGACCAGGGCCTCCGCTCAGGCCTGCCGGCCGGGGAACGGCACGGTGACCGGGGTCACCCCGGCGGTGCGCCGCCAGCGGGTGGCCCGCAGGGCGCAGTCGGTGAGCGCCGCGAGGGCCTTGTTCCGGTCCGCCCCGGTGGTGTGCGGCAGCGCCGCCCGCCAGTGGCCGGCGGTCCGCTCCTCGATCTCCACCGCCAGCTTGAGCGCGCTCGCCCGGTCGGTCACCGGGTAGGGGAGCGCGTAGCCGGCCCGGTCGGCGGGGACCTGACCGCCGCCTGCGCTGAGCTGGAGGATCAGGGTGTCCCGGCGGGACCGGTGGGCCGCCTCGGCGGCGCGGGCGGCGGAGCGCGCCGCCTCGGTCAGGTGCACGCCGATCACCCCGTACGCCCAGATCGCCGCGTACTCGGCGGCGAGCGCGTCGCCGAGGGCCCGGGCGGGGCCGCTGGTCGGGTTCACTTCAACGCCTCCACGTGGGTCGCCCGGGCCGCCGCGATCGAGCCGAGCAGCGCGGCCCGGTCGGCGGGTGCGGCGGCGCACGCCTTCGCGGCGTTCTCCCGCCCCTCCTGCTCGGCCTGCCGCAGTTCGGTGCGGACCGTGTCCGGGTCCACGGCGGCCCCGGTCGGGTCGGCGGCGGGGCTGCCGGAGGGGGCCGGCCGCCCGATCACCTTCCGCAGCTCCTCGGCGTGGGCCCGATGCGCGTCGGCGATCGGGGTGAGCCGCTCGGCCAGCGCCGGGACGGCGGTGGCGGCGGCCCGGTAACGGGCCTCCAGCGCGGTGGCCTCGGCCGCGAGCGGCTCCAGCGGATCCGGGGGCGGGGCCTCGTCGTCGCGGTCGAAAAGATCACAGCCGGTCAGCGGCACGGCCGCGCCGCCGAGGGCCACCAGCGCCCCGGCGCGCAGCAGCGCTCGCCGGGAATGCCCCGGTGCGCCCTGATCCGATGTCGTTCTGCCCGTCGCCACCGGACAAGTCAACACCATCTCCGCCGGTCTGTGGGCCAGTGGCGTCGGTGCGCCGCCCGGGCCGCCGCCCGGCCCGCGCGTTACGCTCTGCGCAGCCACCGGGCGCGAACGCCCCGGTGGCGTGCCGGCATGGCGGCCGACCGCCCTGCCCACGCATCGACACGACGGGCCCCCGGGCCCGTGGCAACAGCAGAGAGGTACGCCGAATGACGCAGCGTGGCCGTGCCACCCGGCCGACGGGGCCCTCGCGCCCCCGCCGGTCCGACGGCCCCCGTGGCGCGGACCGGGGCGGCGCACCCCGCGGCGACCTGAACGCGCGCCGGGCCCGGCTGCGCGAGGTGATCGAGCCGGTCGTCACCGCCGCCGGCTACGACCTGGAGGACCTCTCCGTGTCCCGCGCCGGCCGCCGGCACGTGGTCCGGGTGATCGTGGACGCCGACGGCGGGATCAACCTGGACGCGGTCGCGGACGTCTCCCGGGCGGTCTCGGCGGCGCTGGACGCCGCCGAGGAGGCCGGCGGGGACATCGTGGCCGGCGAGTACCAGCTCGAGGTCAGCTCGCCCGGCGTGGACCGCCCGCTCACCCTGCCCCGGCACTGGCGGCGCAATGCAGGCCGGCTGGTCAAGGTGACCGTCCGCCTCCCCGAGGGGGACCGGCAGGTCACCGGCCGGATCGCGGCCGCCGACGACGAGCGCGTGGCGCTGGAGACCGACGCCGGCCGCGTGGAGCATGCGTACGCCGAGCTGGGCCCCGGCCGGGTCCAGGTGGAGTTCAGCCGCCTGGACGAGGTGGCCGACGAGGACTTCGGTGACGACACCGACATCGACGACGACGAAGATCTGGAGGACGAGGAGAGGTGAACATCGACCTCGCGGCGCTGCGCGCACTGGAGCGCGAGCGGGAGATCCCGTTCGACACGATCCTCGCGGCGATCGAGACCGCGCTGCTGACCGCCTACCGGCACACCGACGGCGCCGAGCCGCACGCCCGGGTGGAGATCGACCGCAAGACCGGGGCCGCCTCGGTGTACGCCCAGGAGGTGGACGCCGACGGCACCGTGGTCCGGGAGTGGGACGACACCCCGCACGACTTCGGGCGCATCGCGGCCATGACCGCGAAGCAGGTGATCCTCCAGCGGCTGCGGGAGGCCACCGACGAGGTGCACTTCGGCGAGTACGTCGGCCGCGACGGCGACCTGGTCACCGGCGTGGTGCAGGCGCACGAGGCGCGGGCCGAGAAGGGCATCGTCAGCGTCGACCTGGGCAAGCTGGAGGGCGTCCTGCCCCAGTCCGAGCAGGTCCCCGGCGAGCGGTACGCGCACGGCGAGCGGATCCGCTGCGTCGTGGTGCACGTGGCCAAGGGAATGCGCGGCCCGCAGATCACGTTGTCCCGGTCGCACCCGGCCCTGGTGAAGAAGCTCTTCGCCCTGGAGGTCCCGGAGATCGCCGACGGCACCGTGGAGATCGGCGCCATCGCGCGTGAGGCAGGTCACCGCACGAAGATCGCGGTCCGCTCCACCGCTCCGGGGGTCAACGCCAAGGGCGCCTGCATCGGCCCGATGGGCCAGCGGGTCCGCGCGGTGATGAGCGAGCTGCACGGCGAGAAGATCGACATCATCGACTGGTCGGACGACCCGGCCACCTTCGTCGGCAACGCGCTCTCGCCGGCCAAGGCGCTCCGGGTGGAGGTCGTCGATCTGGCCAGCCGGACCGCCCGGGTGACCGTCCCGGACTTCCAGCTTTCGCTGGCGATCGGGCGGGAAGGGCAGAATGCCCGGCTCGCGGCCCGGTTGACCGGTTGGCGGATCGACATCCGCTCCGACGCGGAGCAGAGCGGAGCGGCCGGCCGGGGCGGAGCTGATCACGTTCCCGAGGCGGGCGGCGCGATCTCGAGCAGCTAGGGGTAGACTTCCTCCAGTGGTACGACGCGCGCTGCCGGAGCGCACCTGTGTGGGCTGCCGGAAGCGAGCGCCGGCCAGCGAGTTGCTGCGGATAGTCGCGGTCGGTGACGAGGCAGGTCATTACAGCCTCCGGGCCGATCCGGCTCGCAGACTGCCGGGTCGGGGAGCGAACGTGCACCCGGATCCGGCCTGCTTCGCGCAGGCGGTGCGGCGCCGCGCCTTCGGGCGGGCACTGCGCATCACCGGGGTCCTCGACCACGGTGCGCTCGCGGAGCACGTTGACGCGCAAACCCCGACGACCGGTCAACCCGACCGGTCGAGGGTCGCTAGCAAGGTAGGACGACCGACATGAGCACACGATGAAGTCCCTGAAATGACCAGGCTTCAAGTGCACGAGTGAGGTCGCTGCGGGTGCTGCCCGCACGACCTCGGAGTGAGGAGTGCAGTGGCAGGAAAGGCCCGCGTACACGAGCTCGCCAAGGAGCTCGGGGTCGAGAGTAAGACCGTTCTCGCCAAGCTCAAGGAGATGGGCGAGTTCGTGAAGTCCGCGTCCAGCACCGTCGAGGCGCCCGTCGCCCGACGGCTGCGTGGCGCATTCGTCGCGTCCGCCGGTGGCGCGGCGGCGGCCGCTCCGGCGGCGGCCGCCCCGAGCCCGGCGACGACCCCGACGCCGACCCCGACCCCGGGCGCCCCCCGGGTCTCGGCCAAGCCGATGCCGCCCCGGCGGCCGGCCGCGCCGACCCCTGGACCGAAGCCCAAGGGCCCGGTCCCCGGCCCGCCGCAGCCGGCGACCCCGGTCGCCAAGCCGGCGAGCGCGCACGACATCGAGGTGGCGGCCGCCGAGGCGCGCGCCGCCGCCCTCAAGGCTGAGCAGGAGGCCGCGGTCAAGGCCGCGCAGGCCGCCCGCCAGCAGCAGCGGGAGAACGTCCGCCGCGAGCCCCCGACCGAGGGTGGTCCCCGTCCGGGTCCGCGTCCGGGTCCGAACGCGGTGCCGCCGCGTCCGGGTGCCCCGGCCGCCGGTCGTCCCGGCGGCCCGACCCCGGGCCCGGGTGCCCGTCCGGGCGGTCGTCCGCCGGCGCGCGGCGCCGGCAACAACCCGTTCGGTATCCAGGGTGGCCAGCAGCAGCGGCCCCCGGCCGCCGGTGCCGGCGGTCCCCGGCCGAGCCCGGCGGGCATGCCGCCGCGGCCCAGCCCGGCCTCCATGCCGCCCCGGCCCAGCCCGGCCTCCATGCCGAGCCAGCGGCCGACCACGGGTCGCCCCGGCGGCCCCGGCGGCGGTCGTGGCGGTCCCGGTGGCGGCGCAGGCCGTCCCGGTGGCGGCGGCGGCTTCCGCGGCGGTCCCGGTGGCGGCGGCGGTGGCGCTCCCGGTGGCGGTTTCCGCCCGGGTGCCCCGGCCGGCGGCGGTGGCCGTCCGGGTGGTGGCGGTCGTGGCCGTGGCGGTGGCGCCGCGGGTGCCTTCGGGCGTCCGGGTGGCCGGCCGACCCGTGGCCGCAAGTCGAAGAAGCAGCGCAGACAGGAGTTCGACAACCTGTCGGCCCCGACCATGTCCTCGGGTGCCCCCCGTGGCCAGGGTCAGGTCGTCCGGTTGTCCCGTGGCGCCTCGCTGTCGGACTTCGCCGACAAGATCAACGCCAACCCGGGTTCGCTGGTCCAGGAGATGTTCAACCTGGGCGAGATGGTGACCGCGACCCAGTCGTGCTCCGACGACACCCTGCTGCTGCTGGGTGAGCACCTCGGCTTCGACGTGCAGATCGTCAGCCCGGAGGACGAGGACCGCGAGCTGCTCGCGCAGTTCAACATCGACCTCGACGCCGTGGTGTCGGAGGACCGCCTGGTCAGCCGTGCGCCGGTCGTGACCGTCATGGGTCACGTCGACCACGGTAAGACCAAGCTGCTCGACGCGATCCGCAAGGCGAACGTCGTGGCCGGCGAGGCGGGTGGCATCACCCAGCACATCGGCGCCTACCAGGTCCACGTCCCGCACGAGGGCGAGGACCGCGCGGTGACCTTCATCGACACCCCGGGTCACGAGGCGTTCACCGCCATGCGTGCCCGTGGCGCCCAGGTGACGGACATCGTGATCCTGGTGGTGGCGGCCGACGACGGCGTGATGCCGCAGACCATCGAGGCGCTCAACCACGCCAAGGCGGCGGACGTGCCGATCGTGGTCGCGGTCAACAAGGTCGACAAGCCGGAGGCGAACCCGGACAAGGTCCGCCAGCAGCTGACCGAGTACGGCCTGGTCGCCGAGGAGTACGGCGGCGACACCATGTTCGTCAACGTGGCGGCCAAGCCCGGCATCGGCATCGAGGAGCTTCTCGAGGCCGTGCTGCTGACCGCCGACGCGTCGCTGGAGCTGACCGCTCCGATCGACGGGCCGGCGCAGGGTGTCGCCATCGAGGCGCACCTGGACAAGGGCCGTGGTGCGGTGGCGACCGTGCTGGTGCAGAAGGGCACCCTCCGGGCCGGCGACTCGATCGTCGCCGGTGGGGCGCACGGCCGGGTCCGGGCCATGCTGGACGAGAACGGCAAGCCGGTCGACGAGGCCGGGCCGGCGCGTCCGGTCATGGTGCTGGGTCTGACCACGGTGCCGGGTGCGGGTGACACCTTCCTGGCCGCCGAGGACGACCGGACCGTGCGGCAGATCGCCGAGCAGCGGCAGGCGCGGCGGCGGGCGGCGGCATTCGCCAACTCCCGTGGCCGGGCGACCCTCGAGACGCTCATGGAGCAGCTCAAGGAGGGCGAGAAGACCTCGCTCAACCTGGTGCTCAAGGGCGACGTCTCCGGTTCCGTGGAGGCCCTCGAGGACGCGCTGTTCAACCTCGACATCCCGGAGGAGGTCCAGCTTCGGATCATCCACCGGGGCGTGGGTGCGATCACCGAGAGCGACGTCATGCTCGCGAGCGCCTCGTCCGAGGCGGTCACGATCATCGGCTTCAACGTGCGGGCCGCCAACAAGGTCCGCGAGATCGCCGACCGCGAGGGCGTGGAGATCCGGTACTACACGGTCATCTACCAGGCCATCGAGGAGATCGACGCCGCGCTCAAGGGTCTGCTCAAGCCGGAGTACGAGGAGGTCGAGCTGGGCACCGCGGAGATCCGCGACGTCTTCCGCTCGTCCAAGATCGGCAACATCTCCGGCTGTATCGTCCGGTCCGGCCTCATCCGCCGCAACGCCAAGGCGCGGCTGCTGCGGGACGGGGCGGTCGTGGCGGACAACCTCACGATCAGCTCCCTGAAGCGGTTCAAGGACGACGCGACCGAGGTCCGCGAAGGCTTCGAGTGTGGTCTGACGCTGGGCGGTTTCAACAACGTCCAGGTCGGCGACATCATCGAGACCTTCGAGATGCGGGAGAAGCCGCGCGCCTGAGCGGTGTGAACGACGGAGACGGCCGGGGCCTGCGGGCCCCGGCCGTCGCCGTTTCCGCAGGCTGCGACAATCTCCGGCGTGATCGGGTACGCGCTGCTCCTCGCCCCCTCCGCCAACCGCGTCTACGCCGACGCCGCCGGCCGGCTGGCCCGTGCCGAGCTGACCGTGTTCGCCGGGTCGGGGGTGCTCGACGCGGCACCCGTCGACGCCGGGGTGGAGCGGATCGGCGGGGTGGAGTACCTGACCTTCGCCGTCCCGGCGCCCGGCCTCGGCGCCCGGGACCTGGCCCACCTGGCCAACCTCTCGGCGGCGTACGCGCTCTTCGAGCGGGTGGGCGACGACCTGCTCCGGCCGGTGCCGCTGCACCCCCTGGCCCGCTACGACTCCGACCTCATCACCATCCCCAAGTACGCCGGCAAGACGAACGAGCAGTTCACCCGGCTGCTGCTCAACGTCACCCTGCTGGCGTCGGCCTCGGCGCCCCGGATGCTGGACGCGCCGCTCGTGGTGCTCGACCCGCTCTGCGGCCGGGGCACCACCCTCAACCAGGCGCTGATGTACGGCTACGACGGCATCGGCGTGGAACACGACGGCAAGGACGTGGACGCGTACGCGGCGTTCCTGCGTACCTGGCTGCGCCGCAAGCGGCTCAAGCACACCGCCGAGACCGTTCCGGTGCGGCGGGACCGCCGGCTCGTGGCCCGGCGCTTCGAGGCGGTCCTCGCGCCGTCCCGGGACGCGCACCGGTCCGGGGCGACCCAGCGGGTCACCGTGCTGCACGCCGACACCACCCGGGCCCGCGAGGTGCTCCGTCCCCGCTGCGCCGACGTGATCGTCACCGACGCCCCGTACGGGGTGGCGCACGGCAGCCGCACCGACGCGGGGCTGTCCCGCAGCCCGCTGGACCTGCTCACCGCCGCCGTGCCGGTCTGGCGGGAACTGCTGCGTCCCGGCGGCGCCCTGGGGTTGTCCTGGAACACCCACGTGGCCCCGCGGGCGGCGGCCGAGGCGGTGCTGGCCGACGCCGGCCTGCGGGTGGTGGACGGGCCCGGCTGGCGGGACCTCGCGCACCGGGTCGACCAGGCGATCGAGCGGGACGTGCTGGTGGCGGTCGCCCCCACGGCCGGGGAAAACGGGTGACCGGGGCGGCGCCGCTGCCGTACCGTTGCTCGCCGTGTATACCGGAACCGCGCAGTTCGACCTGTTGCTCCCGGGGGACTCCCGGTCCCTGAAGTCCAAGCGGTCGTACGTCCGGCCGATCGTCGCGGCGCTGCGCCGGTTCGAGGTGTCCGCCGCCGAGGTCGGGGCGCTCGACCTGCACGGCCGCGCGCAGATCGGGGTGGCCGTGGTGGCCGCCGAGCCGGCGCACGTCCGCGAGGTGCTCGACTCCTGCGAGCGGCTGGTGGCCGCCCGGCCGGAGGTCGAGCTGCTGTCGGTCCGCCGCCGCCTGCACGGCGAGGAGGACTGACCGGGCCCCTCGCCGCCGGCACCGGCGGCCCCGCGCGGGGGCGGCGATCGCGCGGGTAGTGTTCGAGATGTTGGGGGTCGGACCCGGCGGCGCCCGCGCCGTCGTCTCCGGCCGACGGCTCCAGCGACGGCGTCAGAGGCGCCGAGCGGAAGTCGTCGTGGGAAGCAGGAAGCCCTGGAGGTGGGGGACATGACGGATCCGGCCAAGGTACGCCGGCACGCGGAGCGCATCCGTGAACTGGTCGCGTCGGTGGTGCGGAGCCAGATCAAGGACCCCCGGCTCGGCATGATCACCATCACCGACGCCCGGATCACCGCCGACCTGCGCGACGCCACCGTCTTCTACACGGTGCTCGGCGACGCGGCGGCCCAGGCCAGCACCGCCGCCGCGCTGGAGAGCGCCAAGGGCATGCTGCGCAGCACCGTGGGCAAGGCGCTCGGGCTGCGCCACTCGCCGACCCTGACCTTCGTTCTCGACGACGTGCAGGACCAGGTCAAGCACATCGACGACCTGCTCGCGGCGGCCCGTAACGCCGACGCCGAGGTCCAGCGCCTGGCCGCCAAGGCCCAGTACGCGGGCGAGGCGCAGCCGTACCGGGTGGAGGACGAGGAGACCGAGGACGAGGAGACCGAGACCGAGGTCGACGAGCCGCGCGGCGGCGACCGCCGGTGACCGGTTCCGCCCCGGGTGGCCCGCCGGCCGGTGCCGGCCCGACCGACACCGACTGGGCGGCCGCCGTCGCGGCGGTACGCGGGCTCCCCGCCGCCGCGCGGGTGCTGCTCATCTGCCACGTGAACCCGGACGGCGACGCGCTGGGCAGCATGCTCGGCTTCGGGCTGGGCCTGCGCCGGCTCGGCGTACGGCAGCTCCAGGCGACCTTCCCCGGGCCACCGGAGGTGCCCGAGCCGTTCCGCTGGCTGCCCGGCTCGGACCTGCTGGTCGCGCAGGCCGACGCGTACCCGGATCCGGACCTCGTGATCTGCTTCGACGCGGCGAGCGAGTCCCGGCTGGGCGACCTGGTCGACCGGCTGGACAAGGCGGGCACCGCGCTGGTGCTGGACCACCACGCCTCGAACACCGGGTTCGGCGGCATCCACCTGGTGGACCCGCACGCGGCGGCCACCTCGGTGGTCGCGCTCGGGCTGCTGGACCGGCTCGGGGTGACGCTCGACGCGGACATCGCGGCCTGCCTCTACGTGGCGCTGAGCACCGACACCGGCTCGTTCCGCTTCGAGGCCACCACGCCGGCCGTGCACGAGCTGGCGGCCCGGCTGCTGGCCACCGGCATCCGGCCGGGGGAGATCTCCCGGAAGATCTTCGACACCCGGCCGTTCGGCGCGGTCCGCCTCTTCGGCGAGGTGGTGGGCCGGGCCCGCCTGGAGCCGGCGGCCGCCGCCGGGCACGGGCTGGTCTGGACCTACGCCACCCACGACGACCTGGCCCGGCACGACCAGCCGGCGTACGTGCTGGAGGCCCTGATCGACTCGGTGCGCTGCACGGCCGAGGCGGACGTCAGCTGCGTGGTCAAGCAGGCCGGTGACGCCGAGTGGGCGGTCTCGCTGCGCAGCAAGGGCGCCGTGGACGTGAGCCGGGTGGCCATGGCGCTCGGCGGCGGCGGGCACCGGTTCGCGGCCGGGTTCACCGGGCGCGGCACGGTCGACGAGGTGGTCGAGCGCATCCGCGCCGAACTCACCGGCGCCCTGCTGCCCGCCTGACCCACTCCGGGGGCGAGAACCGGGGGGTGACTCCGGGGCGTGCCGGTCTTCCCGCGTTCCGTGACGCTGGGGACAATCGGGTGATGGATCACCCCCGCGAGCTCACCGTCGAGGCGCCCCGGGCCTGGGACCGGCCGGTCGTCTCCGTACCGGTGTTCATCTGCCTCTCCCTGGTCGGCGGGCAGCTGCCGTCCTTCACCACCGCGGCCAACCTCTACACCCTGGGCACCGGCGGGGCGTTGATCTGGGTCGGCCTGAGCAACCGCGTGCCGCCCCGGCGGCCGGCGCCGACGCGGCTGCCGTCCGCCGCGCTCTGGTGGCTGCTGCCGGTCACCGTCTTCGGGGTCCTGGAGGGCGCGACCTTCGTGCTGTCCGTGGGCGACGAGTTCCCCACCTTCTCCCGGCTGGCCGACCCGATGCTGGAGGACCAGCTGGTCCGCTCGGCGGCCTGGTTCGCCTGGCTGACCGCGTTCTGGGGGCTGGTCCGCCGATGATGCGCGCCCTGGCGATCGGCGGCTTCCTGGCCGCGCTGCTGCTCTTCGCGGCCGTCGAGTGGGCCGCCCGACGGGAGGGCTCCCGGATCCCGTCCCTGGCCGACGTCTGCGCCTTCGTGATGCGCTACGAGGTCGGGCCGGTCCCGGTCGGGCGGATCGGCCTGTTCGGATTCTGGTGGTGGCTGGGCTGGCACTTCCTGGCCCGCTGAGCCCGCGCCGCGCCCGACCCGTTCCATGCTGTCCGTATCGCGGGAACAGTGGGCAGCATGTGGAAAGTGAACGTTAATTTGGGTGGGGGGCCGGCGCTTCGGCGCTGGTCACGGGCGGTGGTGCCACACCAGGTGCCGCCTCCCTCCAGGGTCAGACCGACCCGGGCTCACGCTGCCAGGGAGCCGCTCCGGTGATCCCGGACCGCTGCCGGCGCTCAGCAGGCCGAGGATCGCCGTGTGTCGGTGGTCCGCACCCTGGAAGGGAACGCCCATGGCGACCAAGCGCAAGCCGCAGACCGAGAACACCACCGACGAGGCGCGCGAGCAGATGCGCCGCGCTCTGCAGACCTCGATGGACACCCGTCAGTGACGGTGGCCGCCCGGCGGTGACGCCGTACCCACGACGTCACCGCCGCTCCGGTCACCCCGTCGGCGCTACCGTCCCCCCGGTGCGCCGCATCCTGATCGTCGGCAGGGCGGGCGCCGGCAACAAGCGCTCGCCCGCGAGGTCGCCGGCCGGCTCGACCTGCCGCTGATCCACCTCGACCGGCACTACTGGCGGCCCGGCCGGGTGCCCGCCGGGCAAGCCGACTTCCGCGCCCGCCGCCGGCCCGGCCCGGGTCATGGACGGCAACCACGG